>JAIROQ010000154.1 GCA_031257455.1 Prevotellaceae bacterium
TCTATTCGTAAGGTTGTGGCGGCAGCTTGCGTTACAATTATAAAGGTATATCTGTTACACCTTGTCCAATGCCGCGAAGCATGTTCTCCTCCGTGTTTTCTCTTTTTATTATCTTTGTACATTTTTTAACACCTGCATGAATAGACACGGAATTTTTATTATCGCTTGTTTGCTGCTACCCGTTGCAGCGGCCGCCCATACCACCGCGCAACAGGAACGCCGGCAGGAACAACGCTGGGTAGATTCCGTGATGAATACCCTCTCCTTACGGCAACGTATAGCGCAACTTTTTATTGTGCCGGTGGAAACCGTAGCCGGTAAAAAAAACAATACCGAAAAAATCGTTGCGCTGATTGGAAAAGAACAAATCGGCGGCGTGATAGTGATGAAAGCGCACTTGAGTCATTATGCGGAAAATATCAACCGGCTGCAGGCACACAGTCCCCTTCCGCTGTTAGTAGCTATGGACGCCGAGTGGGGCGTAGCCATGCGCACCGACAGCGTGTTGAGATTTCCGCGCCAAATGATGCTGGGCGCACTTTCCGACAACCGGCTGGTGGAAGACATGGGAGAAGCCATTGCCGCACAATGCAAGCGCATGGGCGTGCATCTTAATTTTGCGCCGGTGGTTGACGTCAATAATAATCCCTGTAATCCGGTAATAAATGTCCGTTCGTTCGGGGAAAATAAATACAATGTCGTGGGAAAAAGCATGGCGTACATGCACGGCCTGCAAAATCAAGGCGTACTGGCATGCGCCAAACATTTTCCCGGACATGGCGACACGCATCAGGATTCGCACGAACAATTGCCGTCTATCAATCATTCGTTGCAACGGTTGGATTCGCTGGAGCTTTACCCGTTCAAGGTATTGATGGAAGGCGGCGTTGATGCGGTGATGGTCGCCCACCTGCAAGTGCCGGCATACGATACGCTAAAACGCCCGTCCACTTTGTCGCCAAGCGTGGTGGCGCATTTATTGAAAGATGAATTGGAATTCAGCGGGCTGATTATTACCGATGCCCTCAACATGAAAGCGGTAACCGCCGCCGCCGAAAAAGATTCCATCGCGTTCTCGGCATTGTTGGCGGGCAACGACATTCTGTTGATGCCGGACAATGTTTCCGCATCCATTGACGTAATAGAACAAGCGGTAAAAGAAGAAAAAATTTCCGTACACAAAATAAATACCAAATGCCGGAAAATGTTGTCGGCAAAGTACCGCGCGGGTTTGAACAATTACCGTCCAATAGAGGCGGCAGGATTGGCCGCCGATTTAAATACATCCGCCTATAAAGCCTTGTGCTACCAACTGACGGAAAAATCCTTGACCTTGCTCCATAACCGGGACAGCTTGCTTCCCTTACGCCGCTTGGATACGCTCAAAATCGCCTGTCTGGAAATAGGCAAAAATCAGGGACGTTTTTTCCGGCAACAACTGTCCTGCTATGCCGCCATAGATACATTTTCCATTGAACCCGTAACCGGCGCGGATACGCTGCTGATGTTGCAGCAACAATTAGCCCCCTATAACTTAATCATTGCCGGATACCATAGCGCCGACTCGCGGGCGCAGTTCAATTTCGGCGTGGACAGCCTCATGGCGCAGTTCCTCGCCGGACTTTCCGCCGAGAAGAAAGTTATTTTTGATTTCTTCGGGACGCCTTATGGAATAAAGAAATTTAATGACGTCCGGAATTTTGCAGCGCTCATTGTGTCGTACGGTAATGCGCAATACACACAGGAACGCTCTGCGCAATTATTGTTTGGCGGCGTGGCGGCGCAAGGCCGTTTACCGGTTTCCATTGACAGTTTATGGGGAATAGGCAGCGGAATAAAACAGAAAAAAACTACGCGGCTGCATTATGTCCTGCCCGAAGAAATAGGCATTCCGGACATGCGGCTGGCAGCTATTGATACGATAATGGCAGAAGCGCTCCGGCAACATGCCACGCCGGGCGCGCAGGTAATGGCTATTTATAAAGGCCATGTTTTTTATCACCGTTCGTTCGGGGCGCATGCTTATGACAGCGTTTCTCCCCCCGTTCTCCCAAACGATGCGTATGACTGGGCTTCGCTCACAAAAATAAGCGCAACCCTACCGGTGATTATGCACCTCACGGAACAAGGGAACATCACCTTAGACGCCCCTGTGGGCAAGTATATTTCCTCTTTGGAAAACACCAATAAAAATAATTTGAAAATAGCGGAACTTTTGACACACAGTTCCGGCTTGCAAGCATACCTGCCGTTTCAATTATCCTTTTTTCCGGAGCAGGAAATGTCCCAGCCGTTAGACCCGCTGTATTTTTCGCCTGTTTTTTCCGACTTGTATCCTTTGCCGGTAGCCGATAATTTATATGCTTCGCCGGAAGTAGCGAAATTCATACGCAAGCAAATCAACGCCTCTCCGCTACTTCAGAAAACGTATCGTTACAGCGATTGGGGCTTTATGTACTTGCAACAGGCAGCCGAAAATATTACCGGAAAAACACTCGACCAATTAGCCGACAGTCTTTTTTATCATCGTTTGGGAATGAACCACACCGGCTTCCTTCCGTTGCGCCGAATGGCAAAAGAACGCATCCCGCCCACCGGAACGGATGTTACTTTCCGGAAGCAACGCTTGCAAGGAACCGTACACGACCCTACGGCGGCGTTACTGGGCGGCGTAGCGGGACATGCCGGCGTATTCGGCAATGCCAATGATCTGGCAAAATTGTTGCAACTTTATCTCAATGGCGGCACATACGGCGGCGAACGCTATTTCAGCGACAGCCTCGTTACGCTTTTTACCGGCTGCTATGCCTGCGACAAAGGCAATCGCCGCGGGCTTGGCTTCGACAAGCCCGAGCCACGCAAAGGCAAGCCCGGCCCCATTGGCGATGAATGGTCGCTCGAAAGTTACGGCCATTCCGGTTACACCGGTAATCTCTGCTGGGTAGATCCCCAGCGCGAATTGATTGTTATTTTCCTATCCAACCGCAGTTTCCCGGACGATACTAAAAAATTAAATACCCTGCATGTGCGACCGAAAATATTTGCAGAATTTATTCATATTATTGATGAGCTAAAAACATATTAAACACCTCAAAATAATACATAGCAAAAGCGACAATCTTGTTCATCAACAAAAAATACAAAAAATAAATCCGTCTGTATTAATATAAACGTCAGTGATTTATAAATACATTAAAAAACTATTTGCAATTGTTTTGGGTTTTCAAAAAAAAATTCATAACTTTGGCATCGTTTTTTGAAAAAGAAATTTACAATATCAAATGATAAACTAAACAATTAAACAAAAAATAAAAAATTAAAATTTCAACATCATGAAAAAATCTAAAACCAAAACCGGAAAGAAACGCATTGGCATTTCAGCTTTCCCCATCATCATTTTGTGTTTCGTATTGGCATACGTAATTTACCAGTACGTGTATGGTAACCCAGCCAATTTTATGAACAACGACCCGAATAATCATCCTCTTCAAGGAAATCTTTTGGGAACGATTTATAAAGGCGGCGTGATTGTACCGGTAATTCAAACATTATTACTCACGGTATTGGCATTAAGCGTAGAGCGCGCCATCGCACTGAGTAAAGCAAAAGGCAAAAAAGGTTTGCAAAAATTTGTAGTGGCTGTGAAAGAATCTTTAGACCTCGGTGATGTGGAAAAAGCCCATGCTTTATGTGATAAACAAAAAGGCAGCGTAGCCAATGTAGTGAAAAGTTCGTTGAGAACTTATTCCGAAGTAAGCGCCAATAAGCAATTGACCAAAGAAGAACGTCAATTAGCGCTTCGCAAAGACTTGGAAGAAGCCACCATGTTGGAACTCCCGTCAATGGAACAAAACTTGCCGGTAGTGGCTACCATTACTACTTTAGGTACTTTGATGGGGCTGCTCGGAACGGTTATCGGGATGATTCGGTCGTTTGCCGCTTTGGCCGGCGCAGGTGGAACGGACTCCGTCGCCTTGTCCACCGGTATTTCGGAAGCATTGGTAAATACGGCATTCGGTATTGCAACAGGCGCTTGCGCTGTAATATCCTATAACTTCTTCACCACAAAAATTGACGGTATAACCCACAGTATTGACGAAATCGGCGCTTATCTGGTACAAACATTCTCCGGCGATAAATAATTGTTGAACGGATAACCTTGCGGAACCGTTGAGCAGGCGGAGTGGTATCAATACAACCGGCCAGGCTATACGGTTAAACAACTACACGATTAAACAATTAAACAAACAGCGCTATGAGTAACAAAATTAAAAAGAAATCTACTTTTATCGATATGACTGCCATGAGTGACGTGACAGTACTATTGTTGACTTTCTTTATGTTGACCTCCACGTTTGTACAGAAAGAGCCGGTGCAGGTAAACCCGCCTCAATCCGTATCCGAGATCAAGATACCGGAAACCAACATCGTATCGGTATTGATAGAACCGAACGGGAAAGTGTTTATGTCCTTAGACAAACAGCCCGACCGGCGGGATGTATTACAAAAGATGGGCGAGTTTTATAAAATCGAATTTACCCCTGAAGAATTGAAAAAATTCGAGTTACTTCCCTCTTTTGGCGTGCCTATCCGTGGAATGAAAGAATTTCTTGCTCTGCCGACCGAAGAGCAAGACCGGATAATTATGGACTATGGGATTCCGTGCGACAGCCTGAATAACGAATTCAAAGAATGGATGCGCAATTCAAAAATTGTGAATAAAGACTTGAGTATTGCTATCAAAGCCGACCATGCAACCCCTTATCCGATGATACGAGATATAATGAACACCCTTCAGGATTTGAGGGAGAATCGGTACAACCTGATTACTTCCTTGAAAGATATGCCTGAAATATAAAAGCATTGAAAAATTATGGCAGAAATTCAAGAAAACAGCGATAGCGGTAAAAGGGGCAAACAGAAAAAATTCAATGTCCGCGTGGACTTCACGCCCATGGTGGATATGAACATGTTGCTTATTACCTTTTTCATGCTTTGTACTACGATGAGCAAGCCGCAAACCATGGAAATCGCCATGCCGCGCAAAGACGTCATCGATGATGACCTGACCTTGGTAAAGGAGTCGAACGCCGTAACGATTTTATTGGGAAAAGACGACAAGGTATATTATTACTTGGGACGGCTTCAAGAGGAAGACTATGAAAGCCCCGACAAGCTGAAAGAAGCTAATTTTTCGGGCGATGAAAATAGTATCCGGGCTTTATTGTTGGGGCGCAACCGCGAGGTGGTGCAACAAATAAAAGATCTGAAAACACGTAAGGAAAATTTGGAAATTGCAGATTCTACCTATAAAAAAGAAGTTACCGAAATTAAGAAAAATAAAGACGCGCCAAGGGTTTCAATAAAAGCGTCTGATTTTTCAAACTACAAAAACTTGATAGATGCATTAGACGAAATGCACATTTGCAATATCGGGGTATATGCCATTGAAGATATCACAGCCGGCGATTTACGCCTGCTGGAAAACCTTACGGGAGGCGGATATGAAAAGCAGACTGAAACAGAAGTAAAACAATAAGAATATGGCAAAAGATATAAATATAACCGGAAACGAATGGCTGGAACTGGTCTTTGAAGGAAGAAATAAAGCGTATGGAGCTTATTCCATCCGTAAAAGTTCTTCCAAACGCCACTTGCTCGCCTATTTTATAATTATCGTCTTTGCCTTAGTGATGATGATTTTTCCGACTGTCATGAAACTCATAACGCCTAAAGGTGGCGATGAAAAAGTGACGGAAGTAACCACATTATCGACTATTGCGGAAGTACCCGAAGAAAATAAAATAGAAAAAATCGAAGCGCCACCGCCGCCGCCATTGAAAAGCACAATTAAATTTACGGTATCAAAAATCGTAGAAGACGAAAAAGTGCCGGACGAAGAAGTACGCACGATGGAAGAATTGACGGAAGTGAAAACCGCCATTTCTGTGGCTGACGTACAGGGTAACGATGACGAAACGGGACAGGATATTGCCGATTTGGAAGAACACAAATTGATAACGGAAACCGAAACGGTATATATGACCGGCGCGGTAGAACAAAATCCGGAATTTCCCGGCGGCATGGCTGCCTTGAATAAATGGATACGTAACGAACTGAGGTATCCTGCTGCTGCTGCCGAAATGGGTATTGCCGGACGGGTAACCGTGCAATTCACGGTAGGTAAAGACGGCTCGGTACGCGATATTTTAATATTAAGAGGTGTGGACAGTTCGCTGGACAAAGAAGCGCTCCGTATCGTAGGCAAAATGCCGAAATGGATTCCCGGAAAACAGGGCGGACAAGCGGTAAACGTTCGCTTCATTTTACCGATAACATTCCAATTGCAGCAATAAGCGTCTTCCATGAACAGATGGTATCATCGAACAAGTTGTTTCCTTTTGTGTTTGCTTTTGATAGCTTGTAAAGGGAAAAAAACGAACGCTCCGGATGATACCCTGTTTAGCGGCGTAATCACCATTGCGGTGGATGAAACGCTTTCGCCGTTTGTACAGGAAGAAATAGATGTGTTTGAAGCGCATTATTCGCTGGCAAGCATTATCCCGAAATATACAGATGAAGTACATGCGTTAAACTTATTGCTGAAAGACAGCGTACGGTTTGCGGTAACAACGCGCCCGCTAAGGGAAGAAGAAATAGCGTCATTCCACAGCCGGAAATTTTTCCCGGAGTCCATAAAAATCGCCACAGACGGCATTGCCCTGATTGTCCACAAAAACAATCCCGATTCAATTGTCAATGTGGAAATGTTGCGGCAAATATTTTCCGGAAAAATATTGCGGTGGAACGAATTGTTCCCGAAATCAACATTAGGGAACATATCCGTAGTTTATGACCATCCCAATTCCAGTACGGTGCGCTATGTGCAGGACTCTATTTGCCGGGATAAACAATTGTCGGAGCAATCCTACGCGGCGGGTACAAATCCCAAAGTAATCGAATATGTAGCCCGCACGCCGGGTGCATTGGGTATCATCGGCGTAAACTGGATAAGCGAAGAACAGGATTCGGTAAGCAGGGAATTTTCGACAAGTATTCAGGTAATGCGGATAAGCAGGGAAGAACAGCCTACGCAGCAAAACAGTTACCAGCCTTACCAGTATTACCTTTACACGGGACAATACCCGCTTGTACGGAATGTGTACATTAACCTGAATGACCCGCGAAGCGGCCTGCCGTCAGGATTGACGAGTTTCGTTACGTCTTCCAGGGGGCAGCGGATTATCCTGAAAGCAGGATTGCTGCCGGCGAAAATGCCGGTGAATATTGTAAATATTCGAGATGTATTATAAAAAAAATAAAATTATGAATGTACTTAAAATAACAACTTGTGTTTGCCTGCTCGGCGCGGGGGTCTTGACAAGCAAAGCCGATAATACAACCGGAATTAACCTGTATGAGTCGGGGATGTATAACTCTTCAAAAATTTATTTTCTGAAGCAGTTGAACGCCGCATCTTCCCCGGAGGAAAAAGCGGAAGCCTGTTATTATTTAGGCAAAAGTTATTTGAACTTGAACCATCCCGATTCGGCTTCCTACTATTTTTCGTTGGGAAACGAAACATCGGCCACCTATCCGTTCAATAAAATCGGCACGTCCATGTTGGCGCTAGAAGAACTGTCAGGAAAAGGAGGAGCGAATAAGGAAGAACTGAAAGCCTTTGAAACAGCTTTCAAAGACGCTATCAAAGTAGATAAAAAAAATATCCGCTTACCGTTGGCCGTAGCGGAAGCATACGCGTATGCGAAAAATTATGCGAAAGCCGAAGAATATATCAAACTGGCGAAAAAAACAGATGCCAAAAACGGGCTGCCGTTTATGCTGGAAGGCGACATCCTGCTGGAACAGGATATGGAAAAAAATCGCGGAGCGGCCGGCACGAAATATGACAATGCCATTTATTTTTCTCCCGGTCTGGTGGGAGCGTATATGAAAAGCGCCCGCATTTATATGCTCATCAACGGCGCGGCAGCATTGGAAAAATTAGAACAGATAGCCGCTATTGCACCCGATTTCAACGGGCGCTTCTACTTGCTGGGAGAGCTGCACGAAATACAGGGAAACAGCAAGCGGGCAGCCGAATATTACGGCCGGTTCATTGAAGACGGATATTACAACGAAGAACATTTGCTGAAATATGCCGGCATCCTCTATTTCGATAAACAATATGACAACGTGCTGGCCATTATTCATCAGGTACTGGAAAAATATCCCGACAATTTAGTGGCCAACCGGCTACATGCCTATGCACTGGCGAAAACAACCAAAGGACAGGAAAGCGTGGATGTCCTCACAAACTTCATGGAAAACATTCCGGAGGAAAAAATTATCCTGCAGGATTACCTTTGCTATGCCGAAGAACTGGAAGAAAATAAACAGTATCCGGAGGCAGCCGATTATTACAAAAAAGTAATCCAAAAAGACCCCGACAGGAAACAGCTTTTACAGAATATCGGCGAGTTGTACACCAAAAGCCAGCAACCGGATTCCGCTATCCGCTACTACAACCTTTATCTGGATTTCCTTGAACAGCCCAATGCTTCCATTTACTTTCAACTGGGACGCAACTATTATAATATAGCCACTGCCGATTCTTCGGATACCCAATCGGGAAAACTGCAAAGAGCCGACTCTGTGTTTTCGCTGCTCACGGAATTAGCCCCTGCAAGCTATTTAAGTTATTTCTGGCGGGCGCGTATCAATTCGATGTTAGACCCCGAAACAACGCTGGGACTGGCCAAGCCGTTCTATGAAAAAGTCATTGAAATTACCACAGAACAAACCGACCGCTACAAACGCGAGTTGATAGAATGTTACAAATATTTGGGCTATTATTACTACGTGCAGGCCGACAACATTACGGCCAAACACAACAACAACGCCAGTTTTGCACGGCAGGAATACAACACGGCCAAAGAATATTTTCAAAAAGTCTTTGAATTAGACCCGAACGACTCCATCGCCCAAAAGGCTATCGAAGATATTAACGTAAAATAAAAAGCCATAACTTTGTTTTTACGGAACGCCCGCAAGATTATCTTGCGGGCGTTTCTTCAAGGACAAGTTACCGGAAAATAAATTTGGCAAATCCGCAAATCTTTTTTACCTTTGTGCCCGGCGGCTTCATTGACCGCTGATAAAGCCATTTATGAAAAATTATCTATATACCGCTCCATCGGCTGTTGGCCGTACCCCGTTGACCGGCCATGCTCCGCGCAGGTATTTTTATGATGGTAATTCATTGATATACAGGTTTACCCTCCCCCCCCCCCCAACTTTTTAGCTATCAGTTAGTTACAGCGTTACATACCACGAAAGCCTTGTCCTGCAAGGGATACAGAAGGGTGGCTTGTACGCAAACAGTGACGCTTTCCGCGCCCGCTTTTTATACCTGTATATATAGTACCACGTCCAACCGGAAACTTTCGGCGTCCGCACCCAAGCGCTCGTTGTCTGTAACGAGCCGCTCGTTGTCTGTAACGAGCCACGCGTTGTCTGTAACGAGCCACGCGTTGTCTGTAACGAGCCGCTCGTTGTCTGTAACGAGCCGCTCGTTGTCTGTAACGAGCCGCGCGTTGTCTGTAACGAGCCGCGCGTTGTCTGTAACGGACAGCCTATTTTTAGTCGTACAATTCACGTTTAATATACATCAACCTGAAAAAGGGAAACCCAAACTAAAAATAAATACACATTTTAAAAAATTATGCCTATGCACATCATCAAACAGCTTTATTGCAGTACTGCAAAAATTAAAATCAATACATGTTTAACTTAACAATTTAACCGTTATGAATTATTTAAAAATGAAAGTACATTTTCTTATCTTGCCGTGTTTACTCCTCTTTCCGATGGTTGCTAATGCGCAAACGGCCATTAGCGGTACGGTTATCGATAAAGACGGCTTTCCGCTTGCAGGAGCAAGTGTGGTATTGAAGGGAACTTCCAAGGCTACCATAGCCGATGTAAATGGCCTGTTTAACTTGAGCGGCGTTGACCCCGGCCAGGTGCTGGTCGTAAATTACATCGGCTATGAATCGAAGGAAGTAACCGTAACAAATGAAACGGTGTATAAGATAACGCTTAATGAAGTGGCTTATACTATCGATGACGTAGTGGTAACGGCGCTTGGTATCACCCGCAAATCCAAAGCGCTGGGGTATGCCATTGCAGAGGTGAAGGGGGCGGATGTATCGGCAGGGCGCGACCCGAATGCGATATCCTCTTTGTCCGGTAAAGTGGCGGGAGTAGATATTTCGACAACAAGCGCCGGCCCGTCCGGTTCTACGCGGGTAATCATACGCGGCAATTCCCAGTTGTCGGGGTCGAATTTGCCGCTCTATGTCATTGACGGCGTGCCGATGGATAATACCCAGTTAGGCTCGGCTACCAATTGGGGCGGATATGATTTCGGGGACGGACTTTCGGCATTGAATTCGGAAGACATCGAGTCCATTTCGGTACTGAAAGGCGCTTCGGCTTCGGCATTATACGGTTCGAGGGCTTCCAACGGCGTTATTCTGATTACCACCAAATCGGCGAAAAAAGGAGAGGGGTTGGGCATCGAAGTGTCGCTCAACGTCAATGCCGTCAGCTTGAATACCGTACTGGACGATTATCAGCGGGTGTACGGGCAGGGCAGGAACGGTCAATTGATATTGGACGTTACAGACGCCAGAGGCTCTACACAATCGGCATGGGGCGCGAAACTTGACCCGAACCTGTCTATTCCCATTTATAACGGACAGGTGAAACCATACTCGAATGTGAATAATAATATTTTTTCGTTTTTCAGGACAGGGCTTACGACCACCAATACGGTTGCATTGTCCAAAACCAACGATGTCATTGATTTTCGTTTTTCTATTTCGGATATGCGAAATACCGATATTGTTCCCGAATCGGACATGTCGCGGACATCGTTTATGTTTAAGGGCGGCGCCAAGCTCAGCGATAAAATGCACATAGATGCGAGAGTGAATTACATTTACGAAAATGTAAACAATCGTCCGGCGCTCTCCGACAGTCCGAATAATATAGGGAATGCCCTTATCGGTATAGCGCCCAACTTCGACCAGAGTTGGTTGTCGGAAAATTATAAAGACGAATACGGATATTATAACCAATGGAACGGAAACGATTACCGGCTTAATCCTTATTGGGTACTCAACGAAATGACCAATATTTCTACCAAGAAAAGAGTAATGGGGCATGTGCAGTTTAATTACGATTTTCTGCCTCATTTTACATTTCAAGCAAAAGCGGGGACGGATTTTTATGATTTTAAAGTTACCGAATTTGTTGCCATGTCCACTCCTTTACGCATGGGCGGGGAAATGATGGAACGCCGCATATCCGTGTCGGAAAGCAATTATGAAGCGATTATACGATTTGATAAAACTTTTGCCGAAATACTGAATATATCAGCCTTTGCCGGCGGGAGTATTATGAGATACGAATCGGATGTGTTGACCAATATCGGGCGCGACCAGGTAATACCGGGCATCCAGTCTATTTCCAACTACAGCACGCACGCTGTTGAACCGGCGCTGTATCGAAAACAGATTAATTCATTGTATGGGGCGGTTAATCTTGCTTACAACGATTTTGCCTTTGTGGATTTCACGTTGCGGAACGACTGGTCATCCACTTTATCACCGGAAAACCGTTCTTATTTGTATCCGTCTGTTTCGGGCAGTTTCATTTTCTCCAATTGTTTTCATCTGGAAGGCGCCGTTTTCTCATTCGGTAAATTCCGCGCCTCGTGGGCAAAAGTCGGCGGCGACACCGACCCCTACCAGTTGAATTTGAATTACGGGTTAAGGTCATTTACATTTCAGGAACATTCCCTGGGGGAAATAAGTTCCACCACCATTCCGTTATACGGATTAAAACCGACTTCCACCTATTCGTATGAATTCGGGTTAGACCTTCGTTTTTTTCAAAATAAAGTAGCATTGGACATCAGTTATTACAACCAGTCGACAAAAGACCAGATACTGAGTTTGCCTATTACGGGAACTACAGGGTACACCAGCGCCATGGTCAATGCAGGGGAAATATCCAATCGGGGAATTGAACTTTCATTATCGGTAACACCGGTTAAAGCCAAAAATTTTGAATGGAACACAACCGTCAATTTGGCAAAAAATGTAAATAAAGTAGAGAGTTTGCATCCACAGGTTAAAAATTACGAACTGGCGCAGGCCCGCTGGGCGCAGGCAGCCATATATGCTTCGGAAGGCGAAGCCTACGGCGCTATTGTAGGACGAAAATTTGCCCGCGACCCCAATGGAAATGTAATATTCAGGAACGGGTTACCTACCTACACCAGTGATTTGCATGTATTGGGAAACGGTAATCATGATTTTACGTTAGGTTTTTACAATCGTTTTTCATATAAGGGATGGTCGTTAGGCGTCCTTTTCGATATGAAATGGGGAGCGGATATTTATTCGATGACGGCCATGCAGACGCATACCAACGGAACATCGGAAGAAACGCTGGAAGGCCGGAGAGAATGGTATGAATCGGAAGAACTGCGCAAATCGCAAAATATCCTGCCCGAAAACTGGACTGCTACAAACGGGTATATTGGTAAGGGGGTAAAAAATACAGGAACTGATGAAAATCCGAATTACGTACCCAATGATGTGCCTGTTAATCCGCAATCGTATTGGGCAAATATTTATGAAAACACGCCGGAGCTTTACATTTACGATGCGTCTTATATCAAATTAAGAGAATTGACGCTTTCGTACCAAATCCCGGCAAAGTGGTTGAATAAATTAGCTGTTAAAGACGTCTCTTTTTCTTTATTTACACGCAATTTGTGGACAATATATTCCAATCTCAAGAATGTTGACCCCGAATCCAATTATAACAACGGCAATGGACAGGGATTTGAATATGGCTCGTTGCCCTCACGGAGAACTTATGGTTTTGGTTTAAACTTTAAATTTTAAATTATGAAAACAATAAAATATAGCTTACTATTTTTTTTAATGGGGATAATCGTTGTAAATTGTTCAAATTTTGACGACCTTAATAAAGATCCGAATAAAAGCACCGATTTAGACCCCAATTTACAAATTGCTACCGTACAAATGCGGCAATCCGAAAACCATCAGGAATGGCACCGGTACATGTGCTATCCCGGGGGCTTCATGGCTCAATGGTGCGGCGACTGGGCAACGGTAAACTATGGCGGACACTGCACAAAATCTTCGGCTTTTTCGGAACAATTGTGGATGTCATACTATCCTTATATTATACGCGATATTGTGGATATAGTGCAACGTACCAAGGATGACCCGGAATTTGTAAATGTAAACGCTGTGGCGCGTATTTTAAAAGTGGAAAATTTCCTGAAACTTACCGATTATTACGGCGACATCCCTTATTTTAATGCCGGCATGGGTTATTATACGGGAAATTATAATGCAGCCTACGACAAGCAGGAAGATATTTACAATGATTTTTTCCGGGAATTAAGCGCCGCTGCAAGCAACTTAGACCCTGCGGGTGATTTATTGACGCATGATCTGTATTATAACGGGGATATTGCCAAATGGAAAAAGTTTGCCAATTCGTTGCATTTGCGTATAGCCATGCGTCTGGTAAAAGTAAATCCGGCGAAAGCCCGGGAAGAAGCGGAAAAAGCCATTGCCGCCGGCGTCTTTACTTCCAATGCCGATATTTGTCTGGTAAAACATGAAAACTATCAAAACCCCGGCAGTGGCGAAGGCCCCGGTAACGGACTGGCTACACGTTTATCAAATCAAGGCGATGCCATCAACAACGCTTTTCGCCTTTCTACGGAATTGATTTCGGCTATGGAAAATCGCACAGACCCCCGTATTTTGTACTACGGCGGCGTTTATTTCAACAATGGCGCCGGCACGGAAATCACGCAGGAAGTAAAAGCAGCCTTAAATTGTAATTATCAATACATGACTTTCCCGGCACAATATTTTTCGTATGAGGACTGGCGGGCGGCCATAGACATTGTCATAAACGGAGAAACATGGAATGTATCTCACTCTTTTCAACGCCTGCAACCTTCAAAACTGATTACCCGTTTTGACGCTCCCTTTATTCACATGACCTATGCCGAAGTGGAATTTCTGCTGGCCGAAGCGGCATATCGCGGATGGAACGTGGGCGGAGGCTCGGCCGTATCGCATTTTGAAAAAGGGCTGGAAGCTGCCGTACGCCAATGGTCGGTATTCGGTGTATCTAATTTTAATGAAACGGCCATTACCGATTTTATAAATTTCAACAAAAACAATTTTGCAGGAAATGAACTGACGGAAATCAATACGCAACTTTGGATATTGCATTTCTTGGACCCTTTGGAAACTTGGGCAAACTGGCGGCGCACGGGAATTCCTGCAATAAACTTTATTGTCTGGCCTGATAATGCTTCTAACGGAAAAATACCAAGACGGATGGAATATCCGCTCGAAGAACAAACAAAAAATGAAGAAAACTATCGGGAAGCGCTCAGCCGTACGGGAGGCGTAGATGACTGGACAAACCGCGTTTGGTGGGATGTAGAATAACTTAAAATTAGAAAATATGAAAACAACAAAAATCTTACTGTTTACCCTTATATCACTGTGGGCATTCTCGGCATGTACCGAAGAGGCGGGTAATCCCGCATTCGGCGAGACCGACATGCCGGTGATTTATATGGACTGGACGGAAAACTTAGCCTATAATGTAGGTGATGTAATTCAAATGAGCCCGCAAATATCCCCTTCGGATGGCGTAACCTATAAATGGATTTATAACGGCGAAGTCGTTTCAACCAATAAAAATTTGGAATACACCGTAACCGAATTCGGCTCTTTTGTGCTGAAACTGGAAGTGGATAGAAACGGCGTGAAAAATTCACGTATAGCAAATGTATTAGTCGTAAAACCTTTTGAGCCGAAAGTGTATAATAAGAAATCCATTGCTTATATCACTGTGGACGGCGCTGTGGCCGATGTGCCATGGGATGATATTACGCATTTAATAGTTTCATCCGCTGTAATTGGAGAAAATGGCTTACCTGATTTAACTTTTGGCGACCGCACGACACTTGATATTCCTACTTTAATTGCCACCGCTCATAATTACGGCGTGTACGTGTTGCTTGAATTTTCAGGCGCTATAACTTATTTGAATGCCGTACATGCATACGGTAGCCTTCATTTTTATAACGCAGCCGTAGCAGCGGGGCGCGAAGCACTGGTGAATACGCTTGTACAAACTGTCATCGATAATCAATTTGATGGCATCAATGTGTATATGGACAAGGCAGATGACGGCGCATACGTTGACCCCGCAACATTAAAGGACTTTTACGAAAAATTGGGCGGGGCGTTGAAAGCGGTAAAAAACACGCTGAATGAAGTAGAATACGATTATTGGCTATCAATGTCGGTGTATGGCGGATGGACAAATGCCACGTTGAGTAACATGGTCAATATTCCGGCCTACGACTGGATAAATGTACTGGCTTTTGCAGCGGAAGATTTAACGCCCGGAGCGCATTCGTCCCCCTGGTATTTCAGCGACCAAATCAATCAATGGCTGAACTGGTATGGCGTAGCGCCATCGCGTATTGTAGGGGCTGTGCCGGCATTCGGGCTGCGTTATTTCGGAAATCCTGCCGACTATACGTGGGGCAATCTTTGGCAATATACCGAATATATCCCCTACCGTACCCTGTGCGCAGCCTATGCCGATGCGCCGGAAGTAAACCTGCAGGCGGTGGACAACGGGCTTTTCTATGACGGATTTCCCGCTATTGAAGAAAAGGCGCAATATGTTAATGACAATAACCTTGGCGGAATGGCGCTATGGTCTGTCGAAAGCGACAGCAAAGACCCCGCAAAATCATTAATGAAGAAAATAAATACAGCGTTGGGCAATTAACCGCCTGTGCGAAACAAAAAAGCATACATTATTTTATTAATGTATGCTTTTTTATTAAATTTGGCGGTGCAAACTTGCCGCTTACACAATAAAATTAAACGGTAACCCTAAAACAATATACAGATGAAAAAAATTATCATTCTTATGTCTTTATGTTTCCTGTCCTGTAAAACAGGAGAGCTTAAAAATGGAAAACAGCCGGAAGAAAATATTCCGCAACGCCCCTTTGTGGTGGGTTATCTTCCTTCATGGAAGATGTCTTATACGCCGCAGTGGGACAAGATTACCCATTTATGCATCGCTTTCGGCATTGTACAGCCTGACGGTTCGGTAGATATTACCAATGTGTCCCCCCACAAAAACATTATCAAAACAGCACAGGACAATCAGGTCAAGGTACTCCTTTCCATCGGCGGCGGCGGGTCGAATAACTTTTCTACAGCCTTATTAAATGCGGCAGGCAGGGCTACGCTGGTCGCCCGTTTAGCGCAGCTTGTTACCGAATGGAATTTGGACGGCATTGATTTCGATTATGAAGAATGGGACGGCGGACCAAATGGCGCAAGCGCAACAGATTTACGCAGGCGGGAGGCGCTGGAGGAAACCTATAAACAACTGCGGGAAACAATAGGGGATGACAAACTCCTCACCGCAGCCGTAACGGCAAGCTGGGACGATGGACAGTGGGGATATTATAATTGTTTCAACAATACCATGCATCAATACCTCGACTTTGTGAGCCTGATGACCTATGACGAAACCGGGCCATGGGTGAGCAGCAAAGTCGGGCAACATGCCGGCTGGGATTTTTACGAACACGCCATTAATCACTGGCTGGATAACAGGAAGCTGCCAAAAGAAAAATTAGTTGCCGGCGTTCCTTTTTACGGCTACCGCTTCCAGTCGCCCGACAGCGCGGAAGGCGCGGAAGGAGTGGGTTACCGCGATATTCTCGCCCAGTATCCCAACATGGATGCGCATCTCAAAGACAATATCGGCTTATTATATTATAACGGGATGGAAACCATCAGGCGAAAAGCGAAATATTGTATCGACAATGAACTGGGCGGAATTATGATTTGGGAACTGGCGCAGGACGCCAACGATACAAATAGAAGCCTCCTGCAAGTCATCGCGGAAGAATTTGAACGGCAATGAAAAATTTCTTTTCTCTTGTGTTATATACGGCCGCCGTCTCTGTCCTGGCGGGCGTCCTGCCGGGATGCACGGATACGTCCGGCGGCTGCTATAAAATGATTGCCGGCACGTACACCGGAAATACAGCCGGCGAAGGCATCTATGTATATGAAGTGAACGCGGAAACGGGCGATGCACGGCAATTGTTTGTTGCCGGGAATATAATAAATCCAAGCTATGTGGCTTTATCGCCCGATAAAAAATACCTGTATGCCGTCAATGAATTTGGCGGCCGCAGCGCCGTCAGCGGGTTTTCTTTCGACCGGCGCACCGGTGCACTCCAACTGCTGAATGCGGTTTCTACGCCGGATGCCGACCCCTGCTATATTTCGGTAACGGACAAACACGTCATCACGGCCGGCTACACCAGCGGCAGCATTTCCGTATTCGGACGTCTCGGAGACGGCTCATTGAGCCCCGTCCGGCAAGTGATTTTCCATACCGGAAAAAGCATTGATACGGTGCGCCAGCAAACGCCGCACCTGCATCAGGCTATTTTCACGCCCGATGGACGCCATTTATTGGCCTGCGATTTGGGGACGGACAAGATAACCGCCTACCGCTATTGCGCTACGGACGCCACAAGGATACTGACGGCCGCCGACAGCATAACCGTGAAAAAAGGCAGCGGACCGCGCCACCTCGCCTTTAATGCCCGGGGCGACCGGGCATATTTATTGCAGGAACTGGACGGCACGGTTACCGTATTATCTGTGGACACGGACGCGGGATTAGCCATTTTACAGGAAACAACCGTATCAATGGACAGCGATACCGGAAACGGCGCGGCGGCCATTCATCTTTCGCCGGACGGACGGTTTGTATATGCCACCAATCGGGGAACGGTCGATAATATTACCTGTTTCGCGATACGGGAAAACGGGCAGCTCGAATGGGTGGAGCAGCTCCCTGCGGGCGGCAAAGGCCCCCGCGATTTTACGATTACGCCGGACGGGCGCTACCTGTTCATCGCCAACCAGCGATCCGGCAATATCACTATCTTCAAGCGAAATCAACACACCGGCAAGTTAATGCCCACCGGCAAGGAGATAGCATGTCCTGCCCCTGTTTGTCTGGTCGTATATTAGAGCCGGCGATTTT
>JAIROQ010000005.1 GCA_031257455.1 Prevotellaceae bacterium
CAAAAGCGATGTAGCGCAACGCACGATGCACTCCACTGCCGCCGATGCGGCCACTGTAGCCCGCCGCGCCGGTGTAAAACGCCTGCTGCTCGGTCATTTCTCCTCCCGTTATGGAAATAGGGAAAGTTTTTTGCAGGAAGCCTTGCCCATTTTCCCCCATACCCAAATAGCAGAAGAATTGCAGCGGATTAAAATGTAGACAGCGCGGTGGCGTCAGCTTAAATCTTTAAATTTTTAAATCTTTAAATTGACGCAAGCCAAATCTGTAAATCTGTAAAACTAACTCCCTGCTTCTATTTT
This sequence comes from Prevotellaceae bacterium, assembly GCA_031257455.1. Lineage (GTDB taxonomy): Bacteria > Bacteroidota > Bacteroidia > Bacteroidales > UBA932 > JAIRKX01. The sequence continues at coordinate 301 of JAIROQ010000005.1, forward strand.
TTCGATGCGCCGTTGGTGGCGGCCGCCTTCAAAGGCGGTAGAGAGGAAGGTTTCCACGATTTTTTGCGCCGTTGCATTATCGATGAACCGCGCGGGCAGGGAGCATACATTGGCGTCATTATGCGCCCGCGCCAACCGCGCAATCTCCGGTAGCCAGCAAAGGGCGGCGCGTATGCCGGGGTGGCGGTTCATGGTGATGCTGATGCCATTTCCTGAGCCGCAGAGGGAAATGCCCGTTTGTACTTCTCCCTTCAACAGGGCTGCTGCCAACGGATGCGCTACATCGGGATAATCCATGCTGTCGCACGAATAAGCGCCGAAATCGCGCAACTCATGGCCTTGCGCTTCGAGGCGCTTTTTCAGAAAGGCTTTCATTTCAACGCCTGCATGGTCTGCCGCTATACCGATAAGCATGGGATTTTTTATTTAGAAAGCATATTGTATGCCGATACGGACGGTGTTGGTGAGCGCCTCATTGGCATGGGTACTCATGAGATAGGACGCGTCCAGCGAAAATTGATACCACTTTGCGCCCAGTCCCGCCGAGAAATAAGAGCCGAGCGCATAATCTTTATCGCCCAAGTGGTAGCCGGCACGCGCGAAAAAACGTTCCATAAAAGAATATTCCAACGCCCCGGACACGCCCCATTCCCTGATGTTATTGCCAAATGCGGCAAAGAAGCCGCTGAATACGGTTTTTGTCTGGTCTTTCGGAACCAGCGGTTTATTTATGTCCAGCCCAATCGCCAGCTGGTGTTGCGGCAGGAGAAGCCACGAATAGCGAAAGCCGATATTCATCGCCATCGGAAGGTATCGTTTCGTACTGCCTTCCGTTACTTTCATGCCCATATTTTTCAGGCTTAACCCCAATGCAAACTCATTCGTTTTCTTCGATGGATAGCGGAAGTAAAAACCTATATCGCCTGCCAGTGCGCCGGTATTGGATAATCCGTTCACGGCGGCGTTTTCAGAATTAAAATCGGACGCAATATAACGCAACGCCAATCCCAGCGAAATATATTTCCCCCACGTATGGGAATAACCAAGGTCAAAGGAATAACGGGCGCGAACCAGTGAGCCGTCCGCATTTTCCGGCGCATCCCTGACGGTAGCGTTTCCGTCCGAGAGATAGCGCACGGACGCGCTAATCGCCTGTTGCCCGATTTTGTAAAAACCCGCCAGATAAAAAAGCGGCGAAGAAAATTGATTTATCCGCAATGCCCACGGCGTATAGGAAAGCCCTACTGCGCCGGTATCTTTTGAGAAAGCATATTTGGCGAGGTTCCAGTGTTGCGAAAATACATCGGGCGATGTAGCCACGCCCATATCCGCCATGCCTGCCGCCCGCGCATCGGGAGCTATTACTTCCTGCAACGCCGGATTGTTATAGTACTGCGCGAAGAGGGCAGGGGAAAAGGCCATTCCGAAAAAAGCGATAATAATTATTCTTTTTGAAAATATATTCATAATTTACCGGTAAAAAGTTTACAGTTTAATCATGCGCCCCGATTTGTTGCCGATACCGTCAATAGTCAGGCGGTACAGGTAAGTTCCCGCCGGCAGGGACGACAAATTAACGGAACGGAAATAATGCCCCGCCGCAACGTATGTGTTTTCAAACAGGGTCATCACCCGTTGCCCCGATAAGGAATAAATTCGTAAAGCGCCTTGCCCGCTTACAGGGACAATGTAATCAAGAGTGGTAACAAATTGCGTTGTTTCCGTAACAGGGTTTGGATAATTGATGATGGTAACTTCCGTCTCGCCGGGTTTCAGCGCGTTCCGGTCGATGATGTAAACGGGCAACGTAAGGACGGAAGAAGCATGTCCGGGAATTGTATCGAAAGCGGTGAAGGAAACAGTATAATTGCCGTCCACATCGCCGGTATGCGCATCATCGCCCGGCAGTAGCCGGAATGTAGCGGTGCCGGCGCCGTCCGGGCTGATGAAATGCATCCATGAACTCACCAGGCCGGTAGCCGAAATAAACGCGACATCGCCGCCGGTAGCGCCTTTGGCGTAGATTTCAACGGAACAGGTCTCGCCTTCCGTTAATGTCAGCGTACCCGGACTTGTCAGGTTTAATTCCGTTCGTATGCCGTCTTTTTCCACAAGCAACTTTTCAAACGCCGGCGACTGGGCGATTGCCGCCTGCCGGCATCCCATAAATAACGCGGTAAATAAAACTATCGGGAGTATTATTTTTTTCATATTTTATTAATTCGTGTAATCCGTACTAAATTCGTGTAATCTGTGTGCTCAAAATTCGTGTAATCTGTGTGCTCAAAATGCTGCATTCTTTGGCGTGCGCGGGAAGGGAATTACATCGCGGATATTCGCCATGCCGGTAACGAACAGTAACAGCCGTTCAAAACCCAGTCCGAAGCCGCTATGTTCCGCCGTTCCGAAGCGGCGCGTATCAAGATACCACCACAAATTTTCCGTGTCCATACCTGTTTCGGCTATTCGCGCCAACAGTTTTTCCCGGTTTTCTTCGCGCTGCGAACCGCCGATTATTTCACCGATTTTCGGGAACAGCACATCCATTGCGCGGACGGTCTTACCATCGGCGTTTTGCTTCATGTAAAAGGCTTTTATTTCTTTTGGATAATCTGTAAGAATGACCGGTTTTTTGAAATGCGTTTCGACTAAATACCGTTCGTGTTCGCTCTGTAAATCCACGCCCCAGTGGACGGGAAATTCAAATCGTTGCCCCGATTGCTCCAGAATAGCTATCCCCTCGGTGTAGGTTAATCGCACGAACCCGGTTTGTACCACGCCCTGCAAGCGTTCTATCAGGTCTTTGTCGTACATGTCGTTCAGGAATTTCAAATCATCTGCGCAATGCTCCAGTGCATACCGCACAAGGTATTTGATAAAATCTTCGGCAAGGTTCATGTTGTCGTGGATATCATAGAACGCCATTTCCGGTTCAATCATCCAGAATTCGGCGAGGTGTCGCGGCGTATTGCTGTTTTCTGCGCGGAATGTGGGGCCGAACGTATAGACTTCCCCCAGCGCCATGGCGCCCAGTTCGCCTTCGAGTTGCCCGCTGACGGTAAGGCAGGTTTGCTGCCCGAAAAAATCCTGCGTATAATCAATTTCTTTCCGGTCGTTGCGCGGCGGGTTCTGCAAATCGAGCGTGGTAACCTGAAACATCGCCCCTGCGCCTTCCGCATCGGAAGCCGTGATAAGCGGCGTATGCAAATACACAAAGCCTTTTTCATTAAAATAATGATGAATGGCAAACGCCATGGCATGCCGGATGCGCAATACCGCGCCGAATGTATTGGTACGCGGGCGCAGGTGCGCTATCTCGCGCAAAAATTCCAGCGTATGGCCTTTCTTTTGCAAGGGATAAGTTTCATCGGAGACGCCGTATATTTCTATTTCCTTTGCCTGAATTTCTACCGGCTGGCCGCTGCCCTGCGAGGCGGTTAATTGGCCGGTAACGCGCAAACAGGCGCCGGTAGTTACCGGTTTCAGTTGCTCTTCGGTAAACAGGCGCATATCGGCTACTACCTGTATAGTATGAATAGTCGAACCGTCATTCAGCGCAATGAAAGCGACATTTTTATTTCCGCGCTTGGTGCGCACCCAGCCTTTTACGGTTACTTCCGTGCCTGTAGCGCTTTTCAGCAGTTCGGCAATTTTTGTTCTTCCCGGCGTTTTCATTGGATTGTATGGATTTGCTTCTATATTTGTATTTCGTAAATGGTCAGCAAAAATACGAAAATTATTTTACTTGCGGGAAATATCGTTTATAATAATGGATGTAAAATATAATTAGCATCTGTGTGAAATCGGTTGAGCAAACTAATTTGTATTTATAGAATTTGGCTTTAATAAGATTGCGCGTTGAAACCCTAATGACGGCAAGCCATGCAGCGGCTAACGCTGTTTCATTGTAGCGTTCCTTTCAGTATTATTTTTATATGGTTTTATACTCTAATTCCGCACACACCGCACTTTGATATAACCTGATCTCTGAAAATCACCCCATGTATTGTCTTGCCAGCGTATAGTATTTGGGGCGTAACTAAACGAAATATAGCGTGGCCACGTAGCATTTGATCCGGCCACTATTAATTCACGTTTATAAGGGCCTTCATCTATAAGACCTAGTGTGGCGTGGTTTCTAGCCACACATTTCCCTTCTTCATCATCAGGGTAACGCCAACCCGAGGGACACAGATAATCTTCACCGCCAAACGAATTAATGATGCCTTGATTACTATTTTTAATTTCGAAGCCACAGGCAGTAAGAGTAGAAGCATCATCAGCAATTAAATCTCGGCAATAATTGCCGATAGCAGTTAAGCCGGAACAACAACCGATAGTCCCCACAGCCTCATCTCTCAAACTACACCTATATCCGGGACATTGGGTAGCACCGGTTATAGAACTTATTCTCTCCACAGAATAGGTACTGCTATTTACAGTAGATGCACCATTGATGACGAATGGTTTTGTCCCTTTTAACGTATAAGTTCCGTTGGAATAACTTCCACTGGTAATTTGGGCAGTCGGCGGACAGTCGGAAGCATAAGTGCACCAATTAAATTTGGCAGGGGCATTGGTCAATTGTACTGTAAGCGTAGCGCTGTAATTGGTTGAGGCGCTACCTTCCAGCCAAAAACCATTCCGGTTGCTGCCGTCATACGATATGCCGGTAGTCGGTGAAATCGTTCCGACAGTAGCGCGTGTCCACGTGTTACCGGAAATGGTGTTGTTGCTGTTTACGGTAATGTAATCTATCCACACCCATACTTTGGAAAGGTGCGTAGCATCCCGTGAGCCGGCATTCCACCACACGCGGAAAGACACGGTTTTATTCACATAATTTGCGCCGGTAGGCTCTACATGCGTTACTTGTGCGCTTGTTGCAACACTTGCAAACATTGCGAGAAAGAAAAATGTTGTTCTCATGATTTTTTATTTTTTATTGTTTTTATTTTGTAGTTTTGGGGTTGTTTCCAAACACAAACTTTTTCTTATAAAACAACCCCTCGCTACGATTTTTATTCGCTGCCAATTTGTACAACTTTTGTCCGTTTGTCAATATTTTTAAAAAGCAAAATAAAACGTGAATTGATATCGACTCTCGAAGAGGTACTGACAACCTGAACAGAAAGCCGATATCAACTCACGTTGAAATATACGGCTTAGTTCTAGTCTGTTCAAAAATTGTCAGTTTCCTCCGACTTGAACAAAAGCCATTGAAATATTATTCAATTCTGATAAATAAAGAACATCAATAACGACGCAAATATAAAACAATATTTTTTATCTACAAACAGTTTGCGATTTTTTTCTTATCGCGTAGATTCAAGTACCAAATGCAACGGGAACATAATTCGAAGCAGTAGCAAATACTTTCCACAGTACCTCAAAGTTAAGTGATTTTCTTGGTCTGCGATTAATTTTATATTGAAGATGTAATATTCAGATATTTAAACAATGAATACAAAAAAATATGTAAATCCGTAAAAATGGTTTCTTGCCATTTTAGAAAATTAGTAGTATTTTTGCGATACTTAAACACCAGCAGCAATGGCAACATATCAAATCCACGTGAACGAAAATATGGCAGCAGGCCGTAGCCTTATCCGGTTGTTGCAGTCTATGCCCGAAACCGTTTTGTTTGAAACGCCGGTTAAGCGGGCTAAGCAGACAAGAAGCAGGCTGCATAAAGACCTCGAATACTCCCTTCACGAAGTAAGGGAAATCATGGACGGACAACGGAAACGGGTAACAATAGATGAATTTCTCGATGAAGTACGAAATACTGACGACTGATACTTTCAGACGGAAATTTAAAGCCCTGTCTAAAAAATACCGCTCATTGGTTGATGATTTAGCATCTTTTCAAAAAGCATTGTTGCGAAATCCTGAAATGGGCGATGATTTAGGTCACAATATCCGAAAAATCCGCATGGCGATTGCCTCTAAAAATAAAGGAAAAAGCGGCGGCGCTCGGGTTATTACTTAATACGGTATTGATAGATATAACCAATACGGATATTTACCTTTTAACAATATACGACAAAAGCGAACAAGACAGTATTTCTTATCAGGAAATTGAACAACTGAAACAGAAAAACGGATTGCTGTAAAAAATTAGGTAATTGCCAAAATTCCCTTTAGTTGAAAGTTGAAAATGGCGGCAAGCGCAGTGGCGCAAGCCAACTCATACTTCATACCTCATACTTCATACTTCTCTTAGGAAACCAGCCTTTGCGTACGCGTTCGCGTTGTTGAAATAATTCGTAGATACTCCAGAATGAACTGCAGGCAAGAACGCCCAATAAGGATGACCAA
>JAIROQ010000147.1 GCA_031257455.1 Prevotellaceae bacterium
AGTTAAAAGTAGTTAAATGAATTCGTAAATTTGTAAAAATATAAAATTCTCATGCAGCAAAATGAATTTTTCCTCGTTATAATAAGTGAACGGACGAACACATGGTAGCTACTTTCACAACCCCTGACCCGCAAACTGCCGCATCGCAAACGCAGTTGTATAACACGCATTACCGGCGTATCTACAACACTTGCCTGCGCATTATCGGCAATACGCCGGAAGCGGAAGAAGCCATGCATGACGCATTCCTGAAAATTTTTGCGCATGTACATAAAATCACCGGCGAGAAAGCATTTTATGCGTGGAGTCAAAGCATCGCTATCCGCACGGCTATCGACAGGGTGCGGAAAAAGAAAATTCGTTTTGAACCGGTAGAAAACCTTGCCGTCATGGACGAAACGCCGGAAGAGGACGCCCCCGCCGCATGGAGTGTCGAAGCCATCAAGCAAAAACTGATGGCGTTGCCCGATGGTTATCGCATTATCCTTTCGATGCGGCTGTTTGAAGAATGCAGTTTTGAAGAAATTGCCGCCGCACTGAAAATAAAAGAATCGACTGTGCGCTCGCAATTCGCAAGGGGAAGACGGAAGTTAGTTGAAAGTTGTAAGTTGAAAGTTGAAAGTTCTAAAGTATCAGCCAATCTCTAAATCTTTAAATAATGAAATTTTTAAATTAATGAAATTATGAAAAATTTGGAAGAGTTTATCAAATTGAATTTGTCCGCTTTTGACGAAGAGCCGGCAAATGGGCATCACGAGCGGCAGGCGGCTGCGCGGGAACGTGCAAAACGGTTTGTCGTTTTAAAGAGGTATGCCCGATGGCAAGCCCAACGTGAAAGGAGAAGTCCCTATCTGCGGAAGGCGGCTCTTTTCGCGGTAGCGGCGTCAGTGGCAGCAGTCATGTGGAGCATTTTCTTCTTGCATAATGGGCAGTCTGCCGCATCGCCGGATACGGTGGTCATCTGCGAAAACACGCCCGATATGAAAAGTTGTTACTTCGGCAAAATGAACGACATTGCCGCGCAAATCCGGGAAATAGCCGCAACCCTTGATAATATAGACCCGCAGGAGGTAATGATGGAAGTGGATAACCTGCTGGCTACCGGCGAAGACATGGAGCAGGAACTGCCGGCCGAACTGTCGGACGAAGCGGCAACAGCCGTTTTAGCCGATTACTACCAGCATCATCTCGAGAGTTTGCAAACCATCATCCAGCGATTGTCTGATGTGATGATGTGATGATGTGGTGATGTGGTGATGTGATGATGTGATGATGTGGTGATGTGATGATGTGATGATGTGGTGATGTGGTGATGTGAAAATGTGATGGCGTCAGCCAATCAGAAATTAGAAATCAGAAATTAGAAATCAAAAATCAAATACAACAATGAAAAAAATTATCTTACTGCTTGTCTTGTCGGGCATGGCGCTTGCCGCCGCCGGACAATTGACGGAAACACGGAATGTCTCCGGTTTTACAGGTATCTCTGCTTCCGGCGCCTTCGATATTACCGTGACGAAGGGGACTGCGGAATCGCTGGTGATTACCGCCGATGAAGACGTGATGCCTTATGTCCGCAGCGAAGTAAGCGGCGGCGTGTTGAAACTGTATATCGACCGGAAGGTGCGAAACGTAAAAACCCTGCAAGCGGCTGTTACCATTAAAGAACTGGACATGGTGCGGCTTTCCGGCGCTTGCAAGCTGGCAAGCGATGCGGTGTTCACGCCTGCCCATTTCAAAGGCGACCTCAGCGGCGCCACATCGCTAAAGCTGACACTGAAAACCGGTCAATTGTCGCTTGACGCCAGCGGCGCCAGCAAGGCTACGCTTAACGCAACGGTGAAAGACGCGACTGTTTTCGACCTCTCGGGCGCTATAAAAGTACAGGGTGAATTGGAAACAAACCGCCTTACGGTCGATATGAGCGGCAGCAGCCGGTTGGATTTGACCGGCAAAGCCAATGACGCATCATTCGACCTGTCGGGCGTAACGAAAATTAACGCGGAAAACTTTCTGCTGAAAAATGTTTCGGTGAAATCGTCCGGCGCCAGCGGAATAAACATGCATGTAACGGACGTTTTACGCGTACATTCGTCCGGCGCATCGGGCATACGTTATAAAGGCAATCCGTCCACGTTCGATGTAAAAACCAGCGGCGCGTCCTCTTTAAAAAAGATAGAATAAACCATTAAAAAAATAAGTATTATGAAAAAAATGATGTTATTTATTGTCCTGCTCATAGGCTGGGCAACGGTCTCGGGACAACACCCGGTTATGTCGTTATCGAGTATCGAGAAAAATTTGGAAGATTGGAAAGCAAACCTCGATACAACGCAGGCAAATGTGGAAACATACCTTGAGAAAATGCAGGCAAACTTGGAAACACACCTTGAGGAAATGCAGAAAATGTTGGAAGCAAACTTGGATGACGGTCTGGTATCTTTGGAGGTAAACCTTGGGGAAATCGGCAACTATTTCGGTCTTTACAACGGTGAAAAAGAGCAGGGCGAACCGTTTTCCGTATATAAATTCCCGGCCAAAGATATTGAAAAAGCAGTTGTTTCGACAGCAGGCGGCAGCATTCACGTCAACGGCGACGCCACCGGCGAAGCAGTGGTTGAAGTATGGGTTCACCCCAACGGCGGTAAAGAATTGTCGAAAGAAGAAATCCAAAAAATCCTTGACGAGTATTATACGTTGAATATAAAAGCCGCTGCGGGCGAACTGCTCGCCGAAGCCAGGCGTACCGGACCTAAGGAATGGACTTCCAAAAATAGCGTAAGCATTTCGTTCCACCTCCATGTTCCGCAAAAAGTAGCCTCGCGATTGTCCGCCAGTGGCGGCAGCATCCGTATTCGCGACTTGTCGGGCATGGAAGAAGTAACCACCTCCGGCGGCAGCATTCATGTAGAAAATGTAAGCGGCACGGTTACCGGGCGCACGGCGGGCGGCAGCATCCACCTGTCTGGGAGCAAGGGGGACATTAAACTTGCCACCTCCGGTGGCATCATTCAGGCGAACGACAATCAGGGAAACATTTCGTTAAGCACCTCCGGCGGCAGCCTGCGGCTGGAGCATCTCAGCGGCACGGTTACCGCTGCTACCAGCGGCGGCAGTATCCGCCTGTCCGATTTGACCGGCACGGTGAACGCGACTACCTCCGGCGGCAGCGTCCGTGCCGAACGTGTGAACGGCACATTGAATACCGGTACTTCCGGCGGCAGCATGAAACTTATGGACATCTCCGGCAGTCTGGAAGCCCGCACTGTCGGCGGCAGTATGAATGTACAAATAACATCGGTAACCGGGCACGTACGTTTGTTCAACACCGGCAACATTTCGCTGACATTGCCCGCCGGCGAGGGATATAACTTAAAAATTCAGGGGAACAATATCAACACCGGCAATATTAAAAATTTTCAGGGCGTCTTCGAATCGAAGAACATAGACGGCACGCTGAACGGCGGCGGCGCGGAAATCAACGTCTACTCGCCACAACGGGTTAATTTAACGTTTGAGTAACAGTTTTCAGTAGGCAGTTGGCAGTGCTGACGCCAACGGCGCAATGGAGCGCCCCGAAGGGGCGAAACATGAATAACCCCGTGCATTTTTCCAACAAACGTTTTTCCCGTCAGGGAAAACATATCAATAGAAAAAAGGCATCCGTCCTGTTCCAAAACCTCGTAGAGGTTTCCTGTTATCCAGATGCGACCATTTGAAATGCACTCTCTAATTTTGTATAATTCCCGGAGATAAGGAAGCTAATCCATAGATTTGTATCTACGATAATTCGTATTTTTTTAAACCTTGACAGCATACATTCCGGCTCTTACTTTTTCGACTTCTGCCGTAATTTCTTCCATACTTGGCGGGTTTTGAGCCTTGCTGCGAATTTGCCTCACCGCATCCATAAAAGCATCATTTTTATCCGGCTCTTTTTTTTCAATCGAAATCAAATTTAAGCCGGCAAGATTTTCCAACAATGCAATGGCATTCGGATGTAGGATATTTATGGTGATTGTCTTCATAACAATACATTTTTTGTGAAAAACTTATACAAAGGTATATTTTTTCAATGGAATAAGAAAATCAAAGCAGGGCTATCATCTATAGTGTGCTAATGTGGAAATGTGCTAATTTGCTAATGTGACTAATTGGGCTGGCGCGTCAGCAATTCATAATTTTGAGGTTTGAATTTGGAATAAACTGGCGCGTCAGCCAACTCATACCTCATACCTCATACCTCATA
>JAIROQ010000222.1 GCA_031257455.1 Prevotellaceae bacterium
CGCCCGCTTCGGCTACGGGCAACGGAACGGTAACGGTGAACGTAACGGAAAACCCGGTGGCCATATCCCGCGCCGCCACCGTTACCATCGCTGCCGGCACGCTGACCCATACGGTTACCATTACACAGGCGGCTGCCGCGCCGACATTAACGACCGACCCCACATCCATTGACGCCGCCGACCTCGCCGGCAGTTATACCATTGCCGTAACAAGCAACGCCGAATGGACGGCTGCAGTGGACGCCGCCGCTACATGGGTTTCGCTGTCGCCCGCCTCCGCTACCGGCAACGGCACGGTAACGGTAAATATCGCAGAAAACCCTGCTACCGTAACCCGTTCCGCTACCATCACCTTTACCGCCGGCACGCTAAACCAAACAGTGGACGTAACACAGGATAGGTTCGCTGCACCCCCCGACTATGCCGCTTCTACCCAGACATGGAGATTCGGCGAACAAATCTGGAGCGATTTGATTATCATCCCCGCATGTGATAAGGAAGATTTCGGGAACAGCATCACCGAACCGCATTGCCGAAGCTATACTACTGATGACAGCGAAACTTATTACTATTATAACTGGCCGTATGTTGCAGCTAATGGAAGTCAATTGTGTACCGGGAAGTGGCGCGTGCCTACGGTTGCAGACTTCTCTGCTTTAATAGCATCGGTTGACGCGGAAACCCTTAGCAGCGCTTGGCCACTTAGCGGCTATGCTGACGCGTCCGGCCCTCCTGAAACGCATGGTGTATACAATGTGGGCATCGCCGGCATGTATTGGTCGTCGGAAGAAGATTTAACCGACTACGACGAGGATTGGGCGTTCGGCCTGCTCTTCCTGCCCAGCTTTCATGACAAGCTATACACAGCCAAAGTAGTAGGACATCCGGTTCGTTGCGTCCGTTAGTGGCCGGAACGCTTGTTGAGTGGAGCGTGATTAGTGGTTAGTCGTTAATCAGAAATCGCCCGCGAGAGCGGGCGGTTTTTTTTGTAGGGGTATTTACATTCCGTCAGGAATGTATCACTCGGTAGATGGCTTACATTTTCCCGGAATCTTTTAACAAACGCTCCAGTTCTGCTATTCTGGCAGCTTGCTCCGAAAGCGCTTTGTCCTTTTCCGAAATGGTTTTACTTTGTTCCGAAATAGTTTTGTCCTTATCGGAAAGCGCCTTGTCCTTTTGTGCGATAGTAGCGAAGTGCTTCCCGAACCACTCGTTTATTGTACGGCGGTACTCTATCTCGTCGTCCAGTTCCTTGCGCTCGGCGGGATCGGTGCCCACGTGGTGCAACAGCTCGGTGATGGCTCGCACGTCCGCGTCGTCGGGATCGTGCCGGTACTGCTTCACTGCGTCGGTAGCGTAGGGGAAATCAGCCTGCTCGAAAACGCTCAGCAGCTTGTCCAGCCGGGTCTGGTAACGTCCCGTAATCCGGCCCGCCTGCACAATGTAGCTGTCGTGCGTGAGTTTTTCCACAAAGGGGCTACGGGCGTCAATAGGTACGTTATTCACTAAGTCTTTGTACTCCCGGCCTACTTTCATGCAGGCAGTCGGTATTTCGGGCAACTTAAATCCCAATATATAAATCGTGGTGATGGGAAGCGCCATCTTCACGCCGTCCACCTCATCTTCCTTCTTATACTGCTCGCCTAAGTACCCGCGAAAGCGCATCAGGTCGGTCTCTTCCTTCGCCTTTTGCACCTCTATCAAAATCTTTTGCTGCTCTCCGCTGTCTGTGCACACGGTGGCCATAAAGTCAAGCCGGAACACAGTGAGTTTATCGGCCTCGTTGTAGCGCGTAAACTCCTGCGGCAACATCTTCACCGACGTGATTTCCTTATTCAACAGCGTGCCGATAAAAAAGCGGGCTGCCCGCTGGTTTTCCATGAGCCGCTTAAACACGGTGTCATAAATGGGATTGGCAATTATCATAACAATAGCTTTGAATGGTATAACAGCATACAAAGGTAATGAAAATTTCGTGATTTGTACATCTTTTCCCTGATGTTGTCTTTTAATCATCAATCAAAAATCAAAAGTCGTCAATCATCAACCGCCCGCGCACGCAGGCGATTTTTTTGTTTAATTTTTCATAATATTTGCGGAAAATAGAAAAATGTACAGGCAAATATTCAAACCGACAACGCACGACCATACAATTTCCGTCACAATTCCATGCAAATGGCAAGGGCAATCGGTAGAAATCATTGCGTTTCCTATCGCCGCCTACGCTGAAAATGCGCCGGTAACCGATATAGCAGTATGCAGTCGCCACCCGGAGCGAAACAACCCCCTCCTGCAATTCTGTCATATTTTTTTGTACCTTTGTCGCCCCGAAATGAAAAAATGGCATAAAAAAAGGTTTGGCATTGCTTTTGTCTGTAAAAAGGCGAAAAATTAATTAAATAATAACCAAAAATAAAAAGAAATTATGAAAATTAAACCATTAGCAGACCGCGTGCTGGTAGAACCAGCAGAAGCGGAAGAAAAAACAGCCAGCGGAATAATTATTCCCGATACGGCCAAAGAAAAACCCCAACGCGGCAAAGTCATCGCTGTCGGCAGCGGCAAGAAAGACGAGCCGATGGAACTGAAAGTGGGAGACGAAGTCCTCTACGGCAAATATGCCGGTACGGAAATCAATTATGAAGGGAAAGATTACATGATGATGCGTCAGTCAGACGTATTGGCAGTAATTTAACGGATTTACTAATTATTAAAATTTGTATTATTATGGCAAAAGAAATTAAATTTAACATCGATGCACGCAACCTCCTCAAGGAAGGAGTGGACGCATTGGCCAATGCAGTAAAAGTAACCCTGGGACCCAAAGGCCGCAACGTGGTGCTGGATAAAAAATACGGTGCGCCGCAAATCACCAAAGACGGCGTAACGGTCGCCAAAGACATCGAACTGGAAGACCGCTTCGCAAACACCGGCGCCCAAATGGTGAAAGAAGTCGCCTCCAAAACCGCCGACCAGGCTGGGGATGGCACGACTACCGCTACCGTACTGGCACAGTCCATTATTAACGTAGGGTTGAAAAACGTAACCGCCGGCGCTAATCCGATGGATTTGAAGCGCGGTATTGACAAAGCCGTGATTGCGGTAGTGGACAGTTTGAAAAAACAAAGCCAGTCGGTCGGAGACGACATTACCAAAATTGAACAGGTGGCCACCATCTCCGCCAATAATGACGGCAATATCGGGAAACTGATTGCCGAAGCCATGGGCAAAGTGAAAAAAGAAGGCGTCATCACGGTGGAAGAAGCCAAAGGCACCGACACCGAAGTAAAAGTCGTAGAAGGCATGCAGTTCGACCGCGGCTATATTTCGGCTTACTTCATGACGGATGGCGAAAAAATGGAAGCCGTGCTTGAAAACCCGCTTATCCTCATTACCGACAAGAAAATTTCGACTATGAAAGACCTCATGCCGGTACTGGAACCGGTAGCACAGGGCGGCCGCTCCCTGCTCATCATTGCCGAAGACGTGGACGGTGAAGCGCTGTCCACCTTAGTGGTGAACCGCCTGCGCGGTACTATCAAAATTGCCGCCGTAAAAGCCCCGGGCTTTGGCGACCGCCGCAAGGAAATGCTGGAAGATATTGCCATCCTCACCGGCGGTATCGTGATTTCCGAAGAAAAGGGATTGAAGCTCGAAGGCGCGCGTATGGATATGCTCGGCAAAGCCGAAAAAGTAACGATTGACAAGGAAAATACCACTATCGTAAACGGCGGCGGCGAAAAGAAAAATATCGACAACCGCGTGGCGCAAATCCGCAAGCAAATCGAAACCACTACCAGCGACTATGACCGCGAAAAATTACAGGAACGCTTGGCTAAACTGGCCGGCGGCGTGGCGGTATTATATGTGGGCGCGGCTACGGAAGTAGAAATGAAAGAAAAGAAAGACCGCGTGGAAGACGCCCTGAGCGCTACCCGCGCCGCCGTAGAAGAAGGAATTGTTCCCGGCGGTGGCGTGGCTTACATTCGCGCCATTGACGCACTGGAAAAACTCAAGGGCGAAAATGATGATGAAACGACCGGTATCTTCATCGTGAAACGCGCGATTGAAGAGCCTCTGCGCCAGATTGTGGAAAACGCAGGCGTAGAAGGCAGCATCGTAGTGCAAAAGGTGAAGGAAGGCAAAGCCGACTACGGCTACAACGCCCGCACCGACAAATACGAAGACCTCTACAAAGCCGGCGTCATCGACCCGACCAAAGTAACGCGCATTGCGCTGGAAAATGCCGCCTCTATCGCCGGCATGCTCCTGACGACTGAATGCGTATTGGTCGATAAGAAAGAAGAAACGCCTGCTGTTCCACCGATGGGTGGCGGCGGCATGGGCGGCATGATGTAAATTTACGGATTTACAGATTTACGGATTTACAGATTGGCCAATTGGTCGATTGGGTACTTAAAGAAAAGACCGTTCACGAAAGTGGACGGTTTTTTTTATTTTTCTTACTTTGGTGAGGAAATTTAATAGTCAATGAAAAAAAATATTTGCCAATAAAAAATAAAGTAATATATTTGTACCGGTAATTAAACGTTCTTTGAAATAATAAAATGATATTGTAAAAAATATCGCTTTAACTTTTATTCTGTACGTATTTCGAAATATAGGAAATTTCAAACAAGCATGGATATAAGTAAAAGCACTGCGTCAAAGGTGGATGTAGATTGTTGTACTTATTTGCTTGTTAGGTTTTCCTATAACCTCGAAATACGGTAAATATAATGTCTATTTCCACTTTCTACTTTTAGTGAAGTAATGGGAAAAACATATAAAAGTTGAAAAAATAAATTGTAGAAATTGTTTAATAAAATCTTCTGCAATAATTGGCAACGAATAAAAAATCGCAGCAAGGGGTTGTTTTATATGAAAAAGTTTGTGTTTGGGAACAACCCCAAAGCTGCAAAATAATAATAATAATTTTAAAA
>JAIROQ010000016.1 GCA_031257455.1 Prevotellaceae bacterium
AAAACTGACCGAAGAAGATATGCTCAAAAAGAAGCTAATTGCCGCTCAACGAGCTCTTGACAGAATCCAAAAACAACTTAATAGCGCAGCGTGAGGTGATAAGTTATATAGAAGATACGGCGAAGATTTGCCTCCTGCAATACCACAAATGTGGTATTTTTTGAAGTGAGAGTGGAGAGTGGAGAATGGAGAATGGAGAGTGGAGGTCACGCCGTTAGGCGTGGCCTGTGAATAACCCCCATCCAGCCGAAGGCGCAGATGGGGGTATTTCGTAATGCTATGGCAGGGGTAGGGTAACAGTATCCGCCGCATGAACGACTAATGGGTCGTTATCATCGTAAAAGAAGCTTTCAAAACTGATATCTTCGTCAATGGCTTCCCAGTGCAATCCCTCGGGAGACTGTTTCCATACAGCGCGTTGTCGGGGAGATGCCCGTCTCAATCTCGGATAATGCCGCAGGCATTGGCTGAATATTTCGCCTTTTGTCGTTTCGATGTATAGTTGTTCACCGGTAAACCAAAGTTTTTGAATTTTCATGGCTATATCCTTTTAAGTATAATGTCGGCATCGTTATATTTAATTTGTTTATTGAACAAATGTAGCTGTTTTTTTTAAAACATAAAACAAAGCGTTAAAAAAAACCGTCCAAACTCTCCACTCTCCATTCTCCATTAAACAAGCAGCACGGTGAAGCAGGCGCCGCCCCATCCGGAACGGGTATAGGTAATATGGCCGCCTTCCTGTTCGATGATTTTTTTGCTTATGGCCAGCCCGAGTCCACTGCCGCTGCCTTTGGTCGTGAAGTTCGGGGTAAATAATTTTTCCTGCAGGCGTTCGTCCACGCCGCTGCCGTTATCTTCCACAGCAATAGCATAGCCGCCGCCCTGTTCCGAGAGGGTTACGGCAATGCGTCCGTCCGGCTGCGTTTGGACGGCCTGCATGGCATTGGTCAGCAAATTCACCAATACACGCAATAACTGGTCGGCATGCCCGTTCACGGTGGCCTTTTCGACATTTATGCGCCATTCAAAACGGATGTTTTCATATCCGGCAAATAATGGCTTCAGGTCGTCCAACAGGGCATTCAGCGATACTTTTTCCGGGTTGCCTTCCGGAGCTTTGGCAAAGTTGGAAAATTCCGATGCGGTTTTTGCCAATGTATTTATTTGTTCCAAGAGCGCGGCTGCCAAGTCATCGAAACGGTCTTCCCATGCCGGCGCATTTTCTTTTTTCAGGCGTACCAGATGTTGTATGCTCAGGCGCATGGGGGTTAAGGGATTTTTTATTTCATGCGCAATCTGCCGCGCCATTTCGCGCCATGCGCTTTCGCGTTCGCTCCGCGCCAGCTTGCGGGCGCTTTCTTCCAGTGCGTCCACCATCTGGTTATAAGCGCGGATTAAATCGCCGAGTTCATCTTTTCCCGGATAGGCGATGTGTTCCATTTTTTTGGTTACATCCAACGCCTGCATGTTGCGCCGCACGATTTGCAAAGGGCGCAGCAGGCGGTTGGTCAGGGCCGTTCCCAGCAGCAGGGCGGCAATCAATGCTAAAATATAGACATTGATAATGGCCGTAACAATCGCCGAAGCCGCGCGGATATCCTGCATCCGCCGGGAAAAATAGGGGATATTCACATAGGCGACCGTTTGCCCCTGCAAATTATAATAGGCCGCATATACCGAATAAAACGACAGGTTGCCTATTTGTTCCTTATGTACAAAATACAAAGTCTTCCCGGCGGACAGGGTTGCGAACGCCGCCCGGTGCATGCGGAAACTTTGCAACTGTTTTTCGAATATTTCCGGCCGCGAAGTGGTTACCAGCCGCCCGCTGAGGTCATACATATTTATATCTACCTGCATACTGTTGGAAAGCTGCATCAGTTCCCTGTCCAGCGTCCATAAATTCGTATGGTAAATAGCGGGGGCGTCCTTCAAGAGGTAATCCAGTTGCGTCAAGACGGTTTGCATCCTGTCGCTCCGCTGTGTCATGGCATTTTCGCGGAAGCGGTGAATATTGTAAAGCACCGTGCCTATCGCCGTGCAAAGGATGGAAAGCCCAAAGGATGCTATTAATAACACGGCTATCTTCCGGCGAAAGGTGTTTTCAGAAAACCGCCAATGCAAAGGTATTCCCGCTGCCGCCAATAAAACCGCCAAGCCGGCAGCAAAAACAAAAAACAGGTAGGAAAATAAAATCAACACATCCCAAAAAGCATGCACCGTACGGCTGATAACTACCGTATAGCGTGCATCCGAATGAAAGAAGAAATGCGCATGTCCGTTTGCAATCATTTTGGTTTTCCCGGAAAATTCCGCCGGCTGTTCGTAGGGATAGCGAATGGTGCCGCTTGAGGCGACTAAGCGATTTCCGGCATATTTGGCGCAGGAATAACCGGCCGGCAGCGGGACGCCGCCTGCGCCTTTTTTATCCATCAATAATTCGGGATACCCCTCCCCTCCCGACAATAATTTGGAATCTATTTCCAAAAAGACATACGTTTCGTTCCCTTTGCCATCAGGGTAATGCAGCGCTCCGAGATAGCTGTTGCGACCGTTATCATTCGCCAAATAATAGAAGACCGTGTCTAAGCGCATGCCGTATTTTTCTATCTCTTTTGCAAAAAATTCCCGGCAGCCGACCTCTCCCTCCTCCCCTTCTACTTGCAATGTGGCGTTGTGCGGACAAATGGTCAATTGCAAATCGTAATTTTGCAGGTATCCCTGAAAATACCGTTGCAGGAGATAGTGATGAACGGTTTCCGCCGGCGTCTGTTGTTCGATATAATTCGTCAGTGTCGTATCTTCCGCGAGGCCGGTGGCCATTTCTTCTAAAAAAAACTCGGCGGACGGGTCATGTTCCGGTATCAGCTTATCCGCCCATATCCCGATTTGCAAACTTTCTTTCTGCCGTTCGTAAATGCCCAGTGTTAGCAAGGTATATAGCGCAGCAATAAAAATAAAAACCAAGAGATACCCGCGCGGTTTGAAGGGGTATTTTTTTGCAAGGAAACGGCGCAGCATCATGTAGAGCAAGAGGAACAGCGTAGCGAAAAGCAAGGCGACAATGCTATAGGCAATAAACGTGCAGAAGGTTAGTTTATCCAACTGCGGGAGGTGCAATGGAATGGTGGCATTGAGGATTAACGACCGCCAGACGTAATGTATAAAACAACCTAAACCGGCAATGGCTATCCATCCTGTTATTGTTGCCCATCGCGGATTTCCGGCGGTACAGGCTTTGGATTTTTTATATTGCCGCAAAAGCATCACGCCCATGAAAAAGAGGAACAGTGCGTGCAACAAAAGGCTTCCCAACGAGGGTATCAGCCACGAATCGGCATACAGGGACGGACGGAACAGGGTGAAACTGCTATTGTGCAGGCAAGTTTGCCCGAGCATGACGCCGCCACGCAATATGCCTAAAAGCGCTATCGCTACTGCGCATGCCCAGGGAGCGGCAAAATAATGTTGCGCTAAAAACAAACCGGCAATGATTAGCGCCAGCGCCAACCAACGGTAAAATAAATTTTCGGAAGTATTATTGCCCTCTTCAAACGCCAGCGCAAACAACGGTTTTCCGGTTGCAGTCGAAAGGATATTCCGGTCGCCGGCATGGACGGGCAATACATCGCTCACGCCGGCAGACGCTAAAAACGGCGCGAGTTGCGTTTGCAAAAAATCATTTTCATAGGAATAGCCGCGCTTGATTAACACGGCCGTTACTGTTCGCAAGGAGTCGCGTACACGGGCTTGCGCTACATACCAGCTATGTCCTAATTGCACAAAGGCCGGCAAGGTATCAATGGCGAGCAATTCGCTTTCGGCAACGGCGATGTCGTTGGTCGTCCATGACTGCAATTGCCCATTGACAAAACAAAAGGCGGAAACAGCACGGTCATCAACCACCAAAGGCGATTGTGCACACAGTTGTTCGGCGGCTAATTCGGCTGTTTGCTGCTTTTCGAGTAATTGCCTTTCACATTTTCGGATAGCCGATGCGTAAAACCGGCCGGTGGAGTAATTTGTCAGCGAATAGCCGAAAAGCGTTGCCGCCGCTGCGAAACACAGCAGGGACAGTATTCCGGTAAGCTGTTTTTTTTGCATCTTTATTTAAATCGTGAAACGTGGAGTAAACTAATATTACGCTTCTCGTATCCCGCGTTACTTATGATGATACGGCTCTCCTTTAATAATCGTAAACGCACGGTATAATTGTTCCGTAAAAATCAGCCGCGCCATTTGGTGCGAAAACGTCAGCCGCGAAAGCGAAACCTTTCCCGCAGCTTTGCGGTATGCTTCTTCCGAAAATCCATAAGCGCCGCCAACGGCAAATACCAACGATTTGGAGCTATACAACATTTTTTGCCGGATAAATTCCGCCATTTCTTCCGATGAAAAAACCGTTCCGTTTTCGTCTAATAAAAATAATTCATCCGTTTCGGACAGCTGCGATAACAAGATTTTCCCCTCCTGTAATTTCAATTCTTCCACCGGTAATGATTTTGCATTCCTGACGTCCGGCAATTCTTTGCGGGTATAATTCACGTAACGCTGCAAGCGTTTTTCATATACTTCCAACCCTTCCCGCAAATACGTATCCGTAGTTTTTCCGATGGCAAGCAATGCTATTTTCATAGTTTTTCTATGTTGTAATCGGGCGTGTAGCGTATCAAACACGATTCCACATTGACCAGCCCGTTAGCGGAATTGCCGTTATGCTTAAACCGGTATTTCGTTTGCAGTAATTGCGGATTATAGACCGGCAAATAATCTTCAAAATTCTTTCCATAGCGCATGATTGCCCGAAGGAAATAATTAAACGTGTCGTAGCCTTGAAAAGCATACTGAGAGGGGTCGGTTTTATATTTTTCATAAAATTCCATGACAAATTTTTGCACCTGTTCGGTGGAATAATCTATGAAAAACGGCACCACCAAATGCAAATTCAATGTATGCAGGTATTTTATATCCATTGTTTCAAAATTACGCCAACGCTCCGTGCCGTACAACGTAATGTTATAGCGGTTACGAAAGGTAAACAGGTATAAATTCGCCGCAATATCGGACACCATTGCATCATCGTGGGAAGCTATCAGCACACAGTTCATTTTGTCTTCTACCAATAATTTTTCCAGCGTATCCCGTACGGCAGCGCCTTTCACCACTTGGTGCGCAAGCATTTTCACACTGTCCGTTCTTGCGCCCAACAAATGTTTATATTCTTGCACCAGCAATGCTTCCCGGCCATCTTCATGGTATATGAGGATAATATTTGTCTGTGGTTGCGCAAGCAGATGGTCTATCAATTTTTTCTGCCGGCAGTAAGCCGGCGGGCTTAGTTGCAATAGATACGGGTTATCAACAGTCAGCTCTTCCGTATTGGGGTCCAGCGGCGACACTATTTTAATATGACGTTCTTTGGCTAACTGCGCCACCGGCTTAAAATTATCGGCATAGACCGGCCCGATGATAATATCCTGCTGCTGCAAAGTTCCCTGCTGCAACAAGGCTTCCACGTCTTTGTCATAAAAACTGTCGTACACCGAAAGTTCTAACGACAGTCCTTCCTGCTTTAAATTTTCAATAGCCAGCAATGCGCCTTCGTAGAAGGAAAGAAAGTTCTCCGGGCTTTTTGACTTTGCCGTCAACGTATCGTCTATATCGCGCAACAGCGGCAGCAGCAAAGCCGCTTTGATGGTTGCCGTAAACGGCTGCGACGGCAACCAGGCAGGAGCGGCTTTCAAATCCTGATAAACCGGCGTTTCCACGACAGCATGCAATTGCAATACCGCCCCTGCCTGCAGTTCCTCATCTACAAAGGCGTTCGGATTTAACCGCTGCAGTTCCTGCACGGTGGTATGGTATCTTTTGGCAATTCCCCACAATGTTTCGTGCGGTTGTACCGTATGATATAATGACGTATCCGCATAAAATTCTTCCGGCGTCCCGCCGTAGCGAACAGAAGCCGTATCGGCCGTTGTACCCGTTGCCTTTTCATCCGTTGCCGGAGGAATTTGCAATAACGTTCCGGGTTGCAGTTTTTCCTTGAAAAACGCTTCGGGGGTCAGCTGACGCAGCGTGGCCGCCGGCACGTCATATTTGTCTGCTATATCCGATAATGTTTCGCCGGGCTTCACCAAATGATATGCCGGCCTCGCTTGCCTGACGGCAGCAGGCTCTTCCACCGGCTCTTTCACCGGCTCTTTTACCGGCTCTTTCACCGGCACTCTCAACGTTTGCCCTTCTTTTAGTCCTTCGGAAAGTTCGGGATTATTTTCCGTGAGCTGTTCAATGGTTACTCCGTATGCCTTGCTTAACGAATAAAGCGTTTGTCCTTTTTGTACCACATGGATGTAATACACTTTTCCATTGATGCGGGTTTTTTCCGTAGATTTTTGTACAGGAACCTGCGCTTGGGAAACCGCACAAAACGCCGCCAGCAAAAGCGTACAAATTATTTTCGATGACTTTTTCATCTGAAAGAAATATTAAATTTTATTACAGCAACCGCGCCAATAAATTGGATACATTCATTTCCATGCGTTCGTAAATGTCGCCGGTATAAGGCGTGCGAACGAACGGTAAACCGGTTATTTTTTCATACAATTCCACGTAACGGTCGGTAATGCCGGCGACAATTTCGCCGGTCATGGCCGGCGCCCGTTGGCCGGCCTTCCCGCTGAAACCGTTTGCCATTAGCCATTCGCGAACGAACTCTTTGGACAATTGCTTTTGCGGCTCATTCCCTGCCAGCCGTTCGGCATAGCCTGCCGCATAGAAATAGCGCGATGAATCGGGCGTGTGGATTTCATCAATCAAATAAATTTTCCCGTCTTTTTTGCCAAATTCATACTTCGTATCGACTAACAGTAAACCTTGCTGCGCCGCCATTTCCGTGCCGCGTTGAAACAACGCCAACGCATATTTTTCCAATTGCACATAGTCTTCTTCGCTTACGATGCCCCGGGAAATAATTTGTTCGCGGGAAATATCTTCATCATGCAAGCCTTGCTCCGCTTTGGTTGTCGGCGTGATGATTGGTTGTGAAAAAGCCTGATGTTCCTTCATTCCATCCGGAAGCGGCACGCCGCAGATTTCGCGGACGCCCTCCCGGTAAGCGCGCCACGCGCTGCCGCTGAGATAACCGCGCACAATCATCTCCACTGCAAACGGCTCGCAACGATGTCCCACTGTCGCCATCGGGTCTGGCGAGGCAATGCGCCAGTTGGGAACAATGTCTTCAGTCGCCGCCAGGAACTTTGCGGCAATTTGGTTTAACACTTGCCCTTTGTAAGGAATGCCTTCCGGCAATACCACGTCAAAAGCGGAAATACGGTCGGTTACAATCATCGCCAAATATTTGTCATCAATGGTATATACATCGCGTACTTTGCCTACATACTTGGCCGTCTGTTTCGGAAAATGGAAATTAGTAGCTGTTATTGCTTTCATTTATTTATGTTGATTTGTTTTGTTATCCACAGGTAAAGGCATGTACAAAAATACGAAAAATAATTCAATCCGGCGATTATTTGAATATTTACAGATTTACGGATTTACAGATTTGGCTTGCGCCTGTCGCAACTCATAATTCATACCCATAACTAAAAAACATTTTCCACTCTCCACTCTCCCCTCTCCTTCAGGAGAGGGGTCGGGGGTGAGGATAAACTGGCGCGTCAGCAAATAAGAAATAAGAAATTAGCAGTATAAAATGAAAAAAGAACGCCCCCCGCCGGAAAAAGACCGTTCTTTTTTAGAAAAAGACCGTTCTTTTTTGGAAAAAGACCATTCTTTTTTAGAAAAAGACCGTTCTTTTTTAGAAAAAGACCATTCTTTTTTGGAAAAAGACCGTTCTTTTTTGGAAAAAGACCGTTCTTTTTTGGAAAAAGACCGTTCTTTTTTGGAAAAAGACCATTCTTTTTTGAAAAAAGACCATTCTTAAACAAAAAGAAAAACTAAATAAACATATTAAAAATAAACAAATTAAAACCTTAAAACTATGTCAACAGACAAAGACTGGTTGCCCGGCAACCACGAAATCCT
>JAIROQ010000078.1 GCA_031257455.1 Prevotellaceae bacterium
GCTACGACCTCGTGGAGATACTGAATACCTGGCATACGTGGACAGCCCATTGGGATACGGCATTGTCCCACGGCCACAGCGTATGGCTGACCGCCAATGACGATGCGCATACGATAACAGACCTTGTGAGGGTTCAGCAATGCGCCGTGTTCATCCATGCGCCCTCGACCGGCCGGCACGATATCCTTGCCAATATCCGGCGGGGTGCGGCGTTCGGCGTACGTTTCCCCGAAACCGCCGCCCCGACATGGGAAGAAAAACGTACGATAGCCGAAAAAGTCTCCTTTCCCGCCGGCATCACGGTAAGGAACGATACCCTGTTCATTGCATGGGAACAACCCATGACGGCGATTACCTTTACCGGCGACCACGGGAAAGTGCTGGCGCAGGCAGCGGATACCTGTGCCGCCGCCTGTCCCGTCCGCCCGGAAGACACGTATGTCCGCGTTACGCTTGAAGACGGCAACGGGCTGGTTTATTACCTGAACCCCGTAGTACGCAGTTTAGACGGGCAACAGCCGCCCAAACAATTATTGGCAAAGATAAATCCTGCCGCCACCTTTTGGAAACGGACGGTGATTGCCGCCATTCTTTTGCTCGCAGCCACAGGAGCGGTGGCCATCGGTTACAAAAAGCGGCGGAACGCCCGTACTTTATTATCATAACAAATGAATAAACCTGCTTTTCCATTTAAATACCCGTTCGCCGGAGGCGTTACCGGCTGGGGGTTTTTCATTGCCCTCGTGTCGGCGGCGCTGTTTATTCCCGGACTGGGAGCGGTGCACCTGTTCGACTGGGATGAAATCAACTTTGCCGAATCGGCGCGGGAAATGCTGGTTACCGGCGATTACCTGCGGGTGCAAATCGATTTCGTCCCGTTCTGGGAAAAACCGCCGCTGTTCTTCTGGCTACAGGTAACGGCTATGAAAATCTTTGGCGTCAATGAATTTGCGGCACGCCTGCCGAATGCCCTCTGCGGGATTATTACGTTACTGGTATTGTACCATGTCGGGAAACGGTTAAAAGGCCAACGCTTCGGGCTGATATGGGTAGCGGCTTACGGTTGCTCGCTGTTGCCGTTCTTCTATTTCAAGTCGGGCATCATTGACCCCTGGTTCAACCTGTTTATTTTTCTGGGGGTATATTATTTCATCCGCCTTACCTCGCCGCACCGGACGGGGAACGGACTGCCGCAGGCCGCGCTGTCGGCATTCTTTACCGGACTGGCCATGCTGACCAAAGGCCCCGTAGGGTTACTGATTTTCCTGCTGACGTTCGGAACATATCTGGTTATTCAACGCTTCAAGCTCCCGTGCAACTGGAAACAGGCGGGCGTGTTTGCCGCTGTGGCGGCGTTCACCGGCGGTTTTTGGTATCTGTTGCTGTGGCTGCATGGCGGCGGCGACACTATCCGCGAATTTATCGCCTACCAGATACGCCTGTTCTCCACGCCTGATGCCGGACATGGCGGATTTCTATTCTATCATTTCGTTATCCTGTTTTTCGGTGTATTCCCGGCCTCCCTGCTGGCCTTGCCTGCTTTCCGGCGCAAGGCATTGCGGCAGGAAGACGATGCGGAAGTACGGCATTTCTTCCGGTGGCAGATGACGCTTTTCTGGGTCGTACTGCTGTTATTTACCATCGTAACTACCAAAATCGTGCATTATTCGTCCATGTGCTACTTCCCGCTGACTTTCCTCGCGGCATGGGTGGCCGATAAGACAATGACCTGTAAACTCCGTATCCCGGGCTATGTAAAAGCATTGCTAACGGCTGTGGCCGCCCTTTGGGCATTGCTGACGGGCATGTTGCCGTTTATCGACCGCCTGAAAACCCGCCTCCTGCCGGTGGTGGATGAATTTACGCGGGGAAATTTGGAAGCTACTTCCAGCTGGTATGGCTTCGAACCGTTGATTGGCGTGGCATTGCTGGCGGCGGTTGGCTGGTTTTCCTGTTTCCTGAAAAAGGGAAAACCCGCCAAAGCCTTTGCAGGACTGGCCGGCGGCGCAGCCTTTTTTATCACGGCCGTGATATACATTTACCCGTTACAGGTAGAAAAATATACCCAACATGCCGTGATTGAATTTTACCGGTCTAAAGCTACGGAAGATAATTACATTCACCCGGCATTCCGCACCTATGCCCACTATTTTTACGGGCAGCGGACGCCTGCCGGGAAATATGCCGGCGAAGAATGGCTGCGCACCGGCGCTATTGACAAGCCGGCCTATTTCATCCTTCGGAAAAATGCCGCCGACGTCGCCCGTTTTATCGAAGAAACGCCCGGCGCACAACTGCTGTATGAGAAAAACGGCTTTGTATTCCTCGTGCGGAAAGAGCGATGAGTTGTTGAACTGTTGAACTGTTGAGTTGTTGAGTTGTTGAGTTGTTGAACAGGCTGGCGCGTCAATCAAAATAGTCAATAGTCAATAATTAAATAGTCAATAATTAAATAGTCAATCAAAATAAGCCGATGGAAGGAATAATGAAAATTATCCACATGGATAATTCGAGCAGCAGCAAGGGAAGAGAGAGCAAATGAAAAGAAATGTTAATATCTATACTTGAATATTTCTTAACAACTTTGTATTTTTGAATAAATTTTTTCGTAATATTTATTTTGTTCCTTTGTACGCGAAAACTTATTAAAAAAACATATTATATGAAATCACAAATTTTTGTACGTTTTGCAAGCATTTTAGCAGGCTTGCTTTTTGTTGGCGCATCGTATGCGCAGGTAACGACCGGCAGTATTAACGGGGTGATAACAGACACTAATGGCGTGCCCATTGTAGGGACTACTATTGTGGCTGTTCATGTTCCTACGGGTACTAAATATTCCACTATATCGGATGGAAAAGGGAACTATCAATTGCAAAACATGCGTATTGGCGGCCCTTATACGGTTGATTTGTCTTTTGTCGGCTTCACATCCAGATCTTTTAATGACATTACGCTGGCATTAGGCGAAGATTATAAATTGAATGCTACTTTAACAGAAGACGCAAAGTTATTGGATGAAGTAGTAGTAATTGGTAACCCTAATCCGGTGATTTCATCCAGCCGGACAGGTGCGCAGGAAATTATTACACGTGATAAAATGGACAAACTGCCGACCTTTAATCGTTCATTGAGCGATTTCACAAAATTGACGCCCATGAGTAGCGGTAATAATTTTGGAGGCATTTCTTATCGCTTTAATAATGTAACGGTGGATGGCGCATCGTTTAATAACTCTTTTGGATTAAGTTCCGCATTAGGTGCATCGGGCGTTGAGCCTATTTCGCTGGAGGCTTTGGAGCAAATACAGGTGATGATTGCTCCTTATGACGTTCGTAATGGCGGCTTCACCGGCGCAGGCATCAACTCGGTGACCAAGTCTGGCTCTAATGATTTTCATGCTTCGGCGTATATGTATGTTAAAAGCCCTTCCTTTACGGGCTATCGAGTAAAAGATCAAATTTTATCAGTTTCGGAATTTTCAAATCATCAATATGGTCTCAGTTTATCAGGTGCGTTGATAAAAAACAAACTGTTCTTTTATCTTAATGCCGAAATGGATCGTCAAGAAAGTCCTATTAACTACACTACGGAAAATTCGGTAGTAGAGGCATCGGTATTACAGGATTTATCCGATTTTTTGGGAACAAATCTCGGTTATGATCCCGGTAGTTTCGACCTGAAAAAGACAGATACGCAAGCCAACCGGATAACCGCCCGCTTGGATTGGAATATCAATGCTAAAAACGCGCTTAGTGTGAAGTATTATTATTTAAAATCATTTAATACTAATAATCCATCCACTTCGGGCGCTCCGGCAAACGGGAGGGGGCCTAATCAATATTCTATCCCGTATTCTTCCACATTTTACCGTACCAATAATAATTTTAACATATTTATTGCTGATCTGAATACTATTATCAACGATAAAATGAGTAACTATTTCAAGGTTGGCTATTCCAGAATTCGCGATTTCCGGGATGTGGACGGCGGCTTCTTCCCACAGGTGGATATTTTAAACGGGAATAACCAAGCCTATACTACGTTTGGAACGGAAGCCAATTCGTACAATAACCAATTGGATACGGATATTTGGCAAATACAGGACAACTTTATACTTCACTTAGGGAAACACCAGATTACGATTGGTACGCAGAGCGATTACCGCGCTTTTGTAAATGGATATGCACAAAATTATCCGGGAGCTTGGGTCTTTAAATCAGTGGATGATTTTAAATTTAATGTATTGGCCACGAAAGATTATTTGCAATCCCATAATGGAAATATTAACGGTTTTAATATTACAAATTATGACCCGACAACTTATGGATTTGCTCCCACAGTTACAGGTATTACCAACTCGGCGACTACGGGTAATACTTATTATGCTCAAAAGTATGCAATGAGCGATGAATTTCCCTTTGCAAAAGTAAATGTATTGCAACTTGGATTTTATGTACAGGATAAGTGGAAAATAAACGACAAGGTTAACCTTACCGGTGGTTTACGTGTGGATATTCCCGTTTTCCTTACAGATCTTCAAGAAAATCCAACAGTTGCCGCCGAAACTTATCGTGATGGGATAAAAATAGATGTTTCAAAATATCCGGGCGCAAGGCCGGTACTTTCTCCCCGTTTGGGTTTCAACTATCAACCGTTTGAAGATGGTTCATTGCAGGTGCGTGGCGGTACGGGATTGTTTTCAGGAACGCCTCCTTACGTATGGATAAGCAATCAGGCAGGAAACAATGGCGTATTGTTCGGAGATTTAAATATACGCGGTAACGATTTGCAAGCGCTTGGATTTACGGGTGACGTGAATACTTATAAACCGGCAGCCGGCGTGGCTACCCGTGCTGATATTTCTATTACCGATCCAGAATTCAATTATCCGAACTTATGGAAAACCAATCTGGCTACTGATTATAAATTTGGAGACGGATGGATTGCCACTATTGAATTGTTATATTCAAAAGATTTGAATGCGATTTATCATGACAATATAGGATTGGTAACTACAGACTATTTTGTGAATGACGGCGGATCGGGAAATCAACGACCGTTTTTTACCGGGCAATATTATAGCGATATGTCTGGTAACCAAAAAGGCGCTAATAATGTAGTGATGTTACGCAATACAGATAAGGGCTATTCTATCTTTGGATCTGCGCAATTGCAGAAAACATTTTATGACGGACTATTGAAAGGGTTATATGTAAATGTATCCTATACTATGGGCAGGGCAAAAGGCGTTACCGACGGAACTTCTTCGGTGGCCTTATCGGCATGGAGATACCGCGCAGCCATTGACCCTAATGCACAGGAACTCGGTTACACCGCAGCCTCTTTTGATGGACGATTTTTAGCCTCCGCTTTTTATACAGCCAACTGGAGTAAAAACGCCGCCACCAACTTCGGCTTGATTTACCAGGTTTACCGCCCGTTCCGCTATTCCTATACCTATAATGGGGATGCTAATGGAGACCGTATATCTACGAATGATTTAATCTATATCCCAAGAAATTTTAATGAAGTAAAAGACCATTTGGTTGCCGGAGATTTTGCCAGTCAGGACGAGGCCTGGAAAGCTATGGACGCCTTTATTGCCCAAGACCCCTATTTAAGCAAACATCGCGGAGAATATGCCGAACGGAATGGCGCAGTAGCTCCTTTCGCACATCAGGTAGATCTGAGCATTTATCATGACTTTAAAATATTTCAAGGTAATGGACGTACACACGCGTTACGCTTCAGTTTTGACATTGCCAACTTCTTAAATTTATTAAATAAAGATTGGGGCGTTCAGCAAACTACGGTTTTGGGTAACCAACAGTACCAATTCTTAACAAGGACTCAAGCGCCAACAGCTGCAAATAATTATACATTAAAATATAGTATGCAAAAAGAATATAGTGCAGGTAAAAACTTGACGGAAACATTTCAGGATTATATAGGAAGCAGTTCCCGTTGGCAAATGGTGTTTGGAATTAAATATATGTTTTAGTTATAAACACTATAGAAAGAACAGCCGCCCCAATCGGGGCGGTTGTTTTTTTATATTAAAGGGAATTATCCGTTCTACTGCTTTTGATTCAACGCCGAAAATAACCGGTTGAACGTATCGTGTGAAGGAATACCACCGGGAAGGACAAGGAATGTTTTTAACGGGTGCATTTCAAATTGTCGCTTTTTTTGACATAATTCACAAAATTTGCAGAATTAACGGCTCCCTGATTTTGTACAATCGCGCATTTATGAATCTCCTACGGAGATTTGTCGGCGTTTTTTTGCATTGATTCTATTGATATGGATGCCCTGACGGGCAATGTATGCACATAAAATATTCCAAGCATTTTTCCAACAAACGTTTTTCCCGTCAGGGAAAACATATCAATAGAAAAAGGCATCCGTCCTGTTCCAAAACCTCGTAGCGATTTCCTGTTATCCGGATGCGATAATTTGAAATGCACCCTTCCCATGTTCTTCACACGCCCGGTTTCGTAATTTTTATAATAAAAGCCCCCTGACGGGCAGGGGGCAATTAATGTTCAATACTCATCGATAGTCTTGGTCAAATGTTCTAAAATATCTATAGTATTTTAGAAGTATTCTACCGACTACCAATAAAGCAATGCCTATACTTATTATCAGTACTGCACAGCATTTTATTTTAGAACAATTGGCGGCCCATATTATGCCAGTTCCCCATCCAAGTAACGGAAAGGCGAAAAAGATTAAGCCAATGCCAATAAAGAATAATGTTTTTCTATGTTTATTGTTATTGTTATTGTTATTGTTATTTGGATCTTTCATATTCCCTCCATAATTTATTACGTAATGTTTTTTTTTCGATATCTGACAAATTGCCCTTTTGAGCTTCTTTTTTCATGCCCTGCCACTCAAAAGCAAACCATGATTGCATCAGCTTCTCTAAACTCTTTACTGTGTCAGGATTTGTTTTTACAACTATAGTATCAATCAATTCTACAGCCTCCCTGTCCCATTTTTCATCTCCTGCCGGATTCATTCTTAGTTTTAATTCATAGCTTAGTGCACGCAACCGGTTTACTCTTATATTTGAAGCTGTTGCTAAATAACAAAAATCCGCTGCCAATTTTCTTAACTGCATCAAATACCGATACCGGGCTTTTGTTACAGAAGTCCAAAAGGTCTTTTTCCGGAATTTTATTACAGATAGCATGATACTTATAATACTAAGTATAAAGGATACTACCCCGCCTATCAACGCTGCCAGAACTGTTATAGAGGCAGAATTAGATGCTAATATTGTTATGATGTTTGTTCTCATATTTTTCTCCATAAATTTTTAAAATTCCCGCCAAATAAATTTTCTTTACCAGCCTACACCCTTTGGCGAGTGACGGATGTTTGCATGGTTTCTTCGTGCTACCCTCTGCCGCTCAGGGCGCGCGGATGCTATACACGCGGTGTATCTCGGTATTTCCTTTCATATGTGGTTAATGTCTTACATCTTTAATCTTGGACGCAACGCAGTGAGTACCCGTATTCGGTCCCTTGCGGCTCCAGGCGTGCAGTACTGGTCCCCCTGTACTGTCTGACACTATAAGCAGCGTCATGGGACGGAAGGCGGTACCAGGTAGAGGACCACCAGAACCCGTTTTCATTTTGGTCGCTCACATGACCATTCCTCGCGTACCCGCCCAGTAGACCACCCCATGCAGTCGAGATGAAAGCGTCAGGGAAGTCGTAGCACGCGTAACTGTCATCTCGACCGTATGCTATGTAGCACAAGTTTTCAAAGTCTTCAAAAGAAGGAGCGCGCCAAGGGGTCGGGCATAGTGTATGAGCGTATGTTTTTACCATGCACCACGAAAACAAGTGACCATAAGTCAGCAGAACATTATTCCGACAATCCGACACATAACCATTGTCAGACGCGCCTCCGTTGTAAGACGATTTGTCACAATATGTAGCCGTAACCGGAGCACTCCAGGTTTGGCTGCCTCTCGTGCTGGATACCACATGTGTTACGGTCGAAGCAAAGCCCAC
>JAIROQ010000126.1 GCA_031257455.1 Prevotellaceae bacterium
TACTGCAAAAAACCTACCGGTTGTACCAAAATAACCGTTTGCTTGTCCGTTAGGCCTAACAGTTTTGATAGTTCGTTCTGTTTAAAAGAGCCGCGGGCAACAGTTCCCAAGCCTTCGGAGGCGGCAAACAGATAAATGTTTTGCGAAATGTAACCGCTCGAAATGCGTGCGCTCTCTACTGATGACTTGTTCAAGTCGGCGACCAGAATAATCGACAACGCCGCATTATTGCTGATGTCCGGCTGTCCGAGGGCTTCCTTGAAGTCGCCTTTGGCAATGGATTTCAAATGATGCTGCTTGGCGTCATAAAAATAAATGCCCTCATCAAGCAGCACGTACAATTCCATTTCCTGACGGTTCATAGCAGTCGGGACTGTGCGTTTATCGTACCGGTTGAAACCGTTGGCTACCCACAGTAAGTTGGACAACTGTTGCGCGGGCATTTCTTTTTTTACATACGACCGTTCGGAACGGCGCAAATTAACCGTTTCCAAGAATGATTTGCCTCCCGTTTTTTGCGGCGGAAGCAGGTTAATGTCCTGTGCCTGCACTGTGGCGACAAAGCAGAACAATGCGAATAATAAAAATCCTTTTTTCATAATTGTATTTTTTTTGATTGATAAAGTGATGTAAAAATAATAATAATTACTGTCCCACACAAACATTTTTTGTATATTTGTGCAATAAATTGCAGTATGCAGAAAATTTTAGTTATCGTTGCGCTTGTGTTTGCGTGTCCCGCTTTGCGGGCGCAGGAAATAGTAACCGGCTTGTATATTAACCGGCTCGCCCGGCCGCAGCCCGCGACAGGGAATACCGGGCAATTACAACTTTATTCGCAAAGCGCAACGCTGCAAGCAGCCTCTTTCTTAGAGTTGCCGTTTGTAGATGATTTTGCGGAAAACAATCCATGGCCAAATCCTGCGTTGTGGGAAAGCAAAGGCGTATTTGTCAATACCAATTACGGCATTCATGCGCCTACTGTGGGCGTAGCCACCTTTGATGCGCAGGACGACAAGGGGCATATTTATAACCATATCAGCCAATCGCCTGCCGGAAGCGATACACTCGCCAGCCGCGCCCTTAACCTGCAAGGAAAAGCGAACGTGGTGTTGAGTTTTTTTTACCAGCCCGGCGGCATCGGCGACCTGCCGGAAAGTAATGACTCGTTGAAACTGGAATTTTTTTCGGCTAACGGAAACCGGTGGGAATCCGTATGGATGGCCTCAGCCAACGAACGGGACGACAGTGTGAACGAAAACTATCGCATCCCCGACAACAGTTTTAGTTATAAAAATGATACTATAAACACCAAATTCCGTTACGTAGCGCTGGCTATAGATGAACCGGATTTTTTGCACAGCCGTTTCCGTTTCCGTTTTGTAAATCTGGCCAGCATGGCCAACAGTCCCGTACCGGGGCGTGAAAGTAACTGCGACCACTGGCATATCGATTTTGTGTATCTCAACGACCACCGCACGGTAACCGATTCGCTGCTGCCCGATGTGGCTATCTGCGAACCGCAACCCCCGCTGACGCAAGTCTATTCATCCATACCGGCCAACCATTTGAACAGTATTGATGCGCAACGGCAACTGTTCGGCGATTTTTTGCAATTCACACTGACCTACCAAAATCTCGGATGGAGTACGAATAATATCGCCCGCCGCTTTGCCATTACGCCGCTTGCCGGCAGTCATTCATATCCCGAAGAATATTCGGGCGGGTCGGAAAATATTTTTACCGGGCAAAAATTTGTGAACAACTACTCGTTCGAATTATACGATTTTTCCGCTGCCGGCGACTCGGCGGCATTTGAAATAAAGAGCTACCTGATTACCGATAATAACCCGGATCCACTGCGCACAGCCTTGCGGAATAATGATACTACACGCTATATCCAGCAATTCTACAACCATTACAGTTACGATGACGGCACTGCCGAAAACGGTTACGGATTATTCGGCACCGGCACGGCTAACGGGCAAGTGGCCGTGCGCTTCACGCCTTACCTGACCGACAGTTTGCGCGCACTCAGCATGTATTTTAATTTAGCGCGCGACAGCGCTAATGCAAAAAGTTTCCGCGTGGTTGTTTGGGCGGATAACAACGGACTGCCGGGCAAAAAATTGTTTGAACAAAAAGTAAATTCGCCTACTTTCAGCGATGGGTTGAACCGGTTTATCCTCTACAAACTGCCGGAAGCCATTGAAATAAAACGCGGGCAACCGTTCTATATCGGATGGGAACAGCTGTCCGAAACATTCCTGAATATAGGTTATGATGCAAACAGTACGCCCGGCGGTATTACTTTTTACTACATCAACAACACGTGGTATCCTTCGCTGTATACAGGCGCATTGATGCTCCGCCCGGTATTCGGCAAGGCGTCCGGCATTCCCGCCGATGCTGTGCCGCTGGCGCCGGATGCTGTGCAATCCGCCGCGCCAAATGTGACCCTTTTTCCAAATCCCGCCCGGGACGTGGTAAATATACGTTATGACACCGAAACCGAAGGCAGTATTGTTCCTGCCGCCTGCCGCATTGAGTTGTTCGATATGAGCGGACGGTTTGTACGCACCGTTACGACTACGAACGGCAGCTTTTCCGTACAGGGATTGGAAAATGGCCTCTACATGTTGCGCATCCTCGAAAACAACCAACTCAAAACTACGCGGAAAATCTTAGTGCAGCGATAGCTGTCCCCTCTGTTGCACTACGGGTACTTTACATTGTAAAATTTCTACTTGTTTCGAACGCAACGAATATAAGCATTACAAGTACCACAACAGCCCGAAGCGCTTGTGCTCCCTGCAGGCAAAGATGGCGTATTACTACATCCGCATCCCAAGTGGCAACAAAGGTAATATTGTGTATTAGTGCTACAATTACAACTTTGGTCAATTGTACCGGCGCCAGCTGCCCAAAGGTAATTACCACTTGCATAACACAAGTTTAATTCCGCATTATAATTCCACATTTGTTTTAATTCAGTTGTTGTTGGCAAGCGCCATCCTGCCGGACATTGATTCCGGTTAGCATACAGCATGGGACCAATTTCGGTAGGATAAACTTCAAAATTAAGCGCAGATAAATCCCTGCAATAACCATTATATTCCGTCAGCCCGGCACAACAACCAACAGGGCTTGCCGGCTCGTCTTTCAGGCCACATCTATAGCCGGGACATTGGGTAGCATCGGTTATAGCAGTTATATTTCCTCCGGAATAAGTATAATCGTCTATAGAAATAGAACCATTGATGACAAAAGGTGTTGTCCCTTTTAACGTATAAGTTCCATTGGAATAACTTCCGCTTGTGATGTTGGCATTCGGCGGGTAATCGGTGGCATATGCACAGGCGTTAAATCTGGCAGGCGTTCCGCTATGTAAAGTTACTTTAACCGTTGCTGCAAAAGCGCTGGTAGTATTGGTTGCTGTTCCGTTTACCCATATGCCGCGCGTATTCCCGCTTACAACCGTATGCGTAAGCGATGAATATTGATTGCCGCTACCGGCGGTAACTGTTGCGGCGCTTGGTATAAGTGTGGCAGGCGACCAACTGCCTAATGTGTTTACGCCGGTGACAGGCTGTATATCTACAAATACCCACACTTCATCGCGATGAGTGGCATCGTTGCCTTTCCACGACAAATCAAATGTTACCACTTTTGTTGAGTAATCTACTTCGGTATTTGTAATAGTTACCGGAATGGTGCGCTGTGCGCTTGCAACAACACTTGCAAGCATTGTGAAAAGAAAGAAAAGTTTTTTCATAATTGTACTTATTAAAGTTTTTAATTTTATTGTCTATATTCTAAAAATCTATGTTCTGTTTTTTCGCAGCATCAGGGTTGTTTCCAAACACAAACCTTTTCTAAAAAACAACCCCTCGCTACGATTTTTTATTCGCTGCCAATTATTACGTTTCTATTTTTATTTTATTAAGCTATTACTAAAAATGAAACGTGAACTTCAAACTTATCATATCCTGAGGCTCTGAGAAACCTATACTAAAAAAACAAGCGAAAGCCCACGTTTTATGTGGTATTTTAGCTATATCCTTTTTAGTATTGAGAAATTTCTCAGATTTCAGAATATGGTTATAACTTTTTATTTTATTTTTAAAAGAACGTCAATATGGAACAAATATAACTATATTTTTTCTATCTGCAAATTTTTTTTCGTTACGCGTGAAGCGAAATGTGTAAAGCGTAAGTCATAAGTCGTAAGTCGCGACAAATGCAGTGGCGCAAGCCAAATCTGTAAATCCGTAAATTCGTAAATCCGTAAATTCTTTTGGCGTCAACTTAAATCTTTAAATTTTTGAATTTTTAAATCTTTAAATTGGCGCAAGCCTGAATCTGTAAATTGAATTCGGAAAAAACCATTATCTTTGTGTTGAATTTAAGCATTTATGAATAGATACGAACAACGCGGTGTATCGGCCACCAAAGAAGAGGTACACCGGGCGATAAAGAATATTGACAAAGGTATTTTTCCCCACGCATTTTGCAAAATTATTCCCGACTTCCTCACGGGCGACCCCGATTATTGTATAGTGATGCACGCAGACGGCGCCGGCACTAAATCCGCGCTGGCCTACGCCTATTGGCGCGAAACGGGCGACATGAGCGTCTGGAGGGGCATTGCGCAAGACGCCATTGTGATGAACCTGGACGACCTCCTGTGTGTCGGCGTTACAGATAATATTTTACTTTCTTCTACCATCGGGCGGAATAAACTGCTGATACCGGGAGAGGTGATTGCCGCCGTTATCAACGGCACGCAGGCTTTCGCGGACGACATGCAACGGCTTGGCATCGGCCTGCATTTGTGCGGCGGCGAAACGGCAGACGTGGGCGACCTCGTGCGCACCATCATTGTGGACAGTACGGTTACCGCCCGCATCCGGCGCAGCGACATTATCGACAATGCACGCATAACTGCCGGCGATGTGATTGTGGGGTTGGCCTCGTCCGGGCAGGCAACCTACGAAACGGAATACAATAGCGGCATGGGCAGCAACGGGCTTACATCCGCCCGCCACGATATATTCGCTCGCTACCTGGCTGCGGCCTATCCCGAGACATTCGACAGCGGCCTCCATGAAGACTTGGTGTACACGGGCAGCAAGCGGCTGACCGACATCGAGCCTGTCACCGGCATGACTTATGGAAAATTGGCGCTGTCGCCCACGCGCACTTATGCGCCGGTTATCCGCGAGGTATTGCAAAAATACCGCCCGTATATTCACGGGATGGTGCACTGTTCCGGCGGCGCACAAACCAAAGCGTTGCACTTTGTAAACAATGTGCATATCATAAAGGACAACCTCTTTCCGCCGCCGCCGTTATTTGCGGCCATTCAGGCGGAGAGCCGCACCGGTTGGCGGGAAATGTATAAAGTTTTCAACATGGGGCATCGCATGGAATTATACGTACCGGAAACAATAGCCGGCACGCTGGTTGCCCTCTCAAAAAAATATGCGGTGGACGCCCGCATCATCGGCCGCGTAGAGCCCGCTGCCGGAGCGCATTTGACAATTAAAACCCTCCGGGATGTTTTTCATTATGAATAAAATTTTTTTGGTATATCCGTTTTTTATAATAATTTTGTACGCTTTTATTGATAAACGGACGTCCGTTTATTGTACTTCTCGAAATAAAAGCAATACTGTTACAACGTATCTGCCGGTAACAGTAAACTTAAAATATATTTATGATGTGAATCAAAAATCTATGCTGGGGTAGGTTTAGCGCAGTGTTGAACTAAAATATGTTAAATTTTATCAAGCGAACGAAAGAACCGTCTTTTGTGATTACTAAAACGATTGACTCCAATTTGCCGTTAGCCTATTTTGAAGGTAAAATAGCAGTAGTGGAAAATGAAAAACAGGTGCTAAAAGCGATGCACTATTTGAACACGCAGCAAACAATAGGCTTTGATACCGAAACCAAGCCGCTGTTTATTCCCGGCAAACGCAACGGCAATCCGGTAGCTTTACTGCAACTGTCCACCGACAGGCGCGCTTACCTGTTCCGCCTGAACAAGCTGGGCATGCCTGCCGCCCTCCGCGAATTGATGAGCAATAAACACATATTAAAAGTCGGGGCGGCTATTCACGAAGATTTGCGCCAACTGCAAGCGCTCGCCCCTTTCAAAGCCGCCGGATTTGTAGATATCCAGCGCATCGTGCAGCATTACGGGATAGAAGATAAAGGCGTGAAAAAATTAGCGGCTATCGTCCTGCAAATACATATATCCAAAAGCCAGCAATTGTCCAACTGGGAAAACCCGGTACTGACAAAATCCCAATGCCGTTATGCAGCAACAGACGCATGGGTATGCCGCGAAATATTTTTGCGCCTGCAAAGAATAAAAAACCTTACCCCGGCAGAACTGTACCTGCGCTAATTCATGTACGCAATCATTTACCTGAAAAAAGGCCGCGAAGAAGCCTTAGGTCGTTTTCATCCGTGGATATTTTCCGGCGCGGTGGCATCGGTCGAGGGTACGCCGCGCGAGGGCGATGTGGTGGAAGTGCGTTCCGCTGCGGGCGGTTTTCTGGCGATGGGACACTATCAAGCCGGCTCTATTGCCGTGCGGGTATTGGCTTTCGAGCCTTGCCGGATAGATGCGGCTTTCTGGTTTGCCGCCTTGCAACGCGCCTACCGCGTGCGGCAGGCATTGCAACTGGCAGAAAACGCTTCTACTTCTGCCTATCGTCTGGTGCATGGCGAAGGCGACTTCCTGCCCGGACTGGTTATTGATATTTACGGCGCTACTGCGGTGATACAAGCCCATTCGGCGGGCATGTTTGTAGCGCGGAAAGAGATTGCGGCGGCTTTACAACGGATATACGGCAGCGCGCTGCAATGTATTTATGATAAAAGTGCGGCCACCGTGCCTTTCAAAGCAGGACTGGCAGCGCAGGATGAATACCTTTTGAAAAATACGGAAACATCCGGCGAAGAAATTATCATGGAAAACGGACACCGGTTTATTGTAAACTGGGAAGCCGGACAGAAAACCGGCTTCTTCCTTGACCAGCGCGACAACAGGCAACTGCTGGCACAGTACGCAAAAGGACGAAATGTCTTAAACCTGTTTTGCTATACCGGCGGTTTTTCGGTGTATGCGCTGGGTGGTGGCGCGGCAGCAGTGCATTCCGTAGACAGTTCGTCTGCCGCCATTGACCTTACCTTACGCAATGCAGGGCTTAACAACGCCGCTGCCGCGCCGCACCAGGCCTTCGCCACAGACGCTTTCGACTTTCTGCACCGGAGCGCCGGCCATGCGTATGACCTGATGATTCTCGACCCGCCCGCCTTTGCCAAGCATGCCGGCGCATTGAAGAATGCCTTGCAGGCATATAAACGGCTAAATGCGGCGGCATTTTCTAAAATTGCGCCGGGCGGTATTATTTTTACGTTTAGCTGTTCGCAGGTTGTCGGCAAAACGGAGTTCCGTAATGCGGTTTTCTCGGCGGCGGCCATTTCCAGGCGGCGCATCCGCATCCTGCACCAGCTCACGCAACCCGCCGACCACCCGGTAAACATTTATCACCCCGAAGGAGAGTATTTGAAAGGATTGGTATTGCTGGTGGAGTAAGTAATTCTCACATCATAAAAAAAATTATGAAAAGAATTTGTAGATAAAAAATAAAGTAATATATTTGCAGTGTTAATACGTTCTTTGATTTATTGGGTGCTTTTATTCTATTTAAGAAATCTCGAAAATTTCATTATCGTGAAGAATAAAAGCAAAACTACACGAGAGAAACGTGGATTTTTGCTTATTTCACGATTAGGTATTCGAGAACCTCTTAAATGATAAGTTTTAGTTCACGTTTCGTATTTTATTGCAATAATTAAAATGGAAACGATGAAATTGGCAGCGAATAAAAAATCGTAGCGAGGGGTTGTTTTGTTAAAAAAGTTTGTGTTTGAAAACAACCCCGATGCTACAAAAAATAAAAACAAATTAAAAAGTAAAATTTATATGAAAAAACATTTT
>JAIROQ010000127.1 GCA_031257455.1 Prevotellaceae bacterium
AGTCATCAATACTCCTTTGCAGAAATCTTTCGCCCCTTTGGTCGAGAGCGCAAATCTTTTTTTGATTGTTTCAATCATGGCAATATACCTTTTAAAAAAAATACAAAAGTACGCCTTGTCGAGACACTTGTCAATCCCCATTTGTGGGGATTTTTAAGGCGGAAATACTTTATTATTGTACCTTTGTTCTTGAGTTAAATGCTTTTTTGTTTTTCATCATACAACTAATTTAAGACTTTTTTCTCCATCTCCGTTCGGAGGATATTCCCGAATGGAGATTTTTTTATCTCAGTTGCATTTACTATTTGAATTTACCAAGGAGTATTCAATATCAGAATTGATGCGGATTTGCACCGCCGGGCGGCTATCATGGCAAAAACGCAAGGCGCTACGCTTAACGCTTTCGTGAAAAAGGCTATTGAACGGAATTTGGAGTATGCTTAATTTTCGGAACAGTATAAAATATCCGGCTACGCCTTCTAAATTCCCATTATCCGGCTGGCTGCTTCAATTATTTGTTTTGGTTTGATAGTGCGAAGGCACAGGTAATTTCCCAGAAAGCAAGGTTTATTGCCGAAAATAGCGCAGGGGCGGCAAGGTAAATCTGTGCCTATGGCATTTTCCGGCGATTGTTGCCAGCCGTAAAATCCTGCATACGGATGTGTCGCTCCCCATACGGAAACCACCGGCGTGCCTGCAAATGAAGCCAAGTGCATATTGGCCGAATCCATCGTAATCATCACCGATAATTGTTGCATCAATGCCAATTCATCGTACAGGCTCAACCGTCCGGCGACCACGCGGACATTTGGATAATGATATTCCCACTGTTCCATCACGCTGCTTTCGGCTACCGAGCCGAAGAGGAAAACCGTTATTCCCCGCGTCAGGGCAAAGTGCGCCACTATCTGCTCCATCCGTTCCAGCGGATAAATTTTCCCTTTGTGTTTGGCGAATGGCGCGATGCCGATAGCTTTTGCGGGAATACCGGTCAGGTCATTTTGAAATTCCGGCAGGCGGTAAGGCGTACCGGGCGGAAGTGTTGCGCCGGCACATTTTTCCAGCACGGCGCAATAACGTTCAAAAGTCGTTTTAAGCGGTTGCCGTTTTTTCCGGTAGCGGCGGGTAAGCGCTTTTTTCCCAAAAAAACCTTTTTTTATAAAATAAACACGTTTCCCGCAGCCCGCAAAGAAAAGGCGGAGTATGACGGAACGCAGTACATTATGGATATCCGCAATCACATCGGGTTTTTGGGCGCGCAGTACCTTAAACAATTTCCATAACCCGCGCAGCCCTCGGTAATCAGTGTACACATTCGCCCCGATGAATTGTAAATTGGGCAAGCCTTCGAATAACGGCTGCAAAAAAGGCTGCGAAACCATCGTGAACCGCATGTCGGGAAACTGTTCGGAAAATTGCCGTACTACCGGCGCTGCCATCGCCACATCGCCAATAGCGGAAAAACGAATAATCAATATATGCTTTGAAGATTTCAAAATTCAAAGATTTCAGCGCACCGCCCGTAATTCTTAATTCCTAATTCTTAAATCCCAATTCCCTCCTGTAGGTTTCCGGGTCGTTCAGTAAATTGATAGCGGCTTCCGCCTGTTTGTCGTGGCGCAGCATGGAACGGAAACGGCCTGCATCATAATAGTACCGCGCACAAATTTCATTTTCTAATAACTGTTGTAATTCGGGACGGAAAAGCAACAGCTTGCTTTGCTTGTCATGGCTGATTTTGGCATGCAGCGTATCCAATTCTGCTTTGGCGATGTCGTATAGATGTTCGGCTTTTATTGCCGTTTCCAGTTGCGCCAATAATAATTCGGTTGTAGTGCGGTCATCGAAAGGCTTGCCGGCGGCGTATTGCACAAAGTCGTTGTATTCTTCATCGGTCAGGTAAAAGTCTTCCGGTGCGGCAATCGTGGGATGTCCGGCAAAATAGCGTACCGAAAAATCGTGCAGCATATCGCGTGCGGCAATGTCATACGTGATTTTTGCATACGTAAGCGGCTCCGACAGGATATCGGGCAGGATACCGCCGCCGTCATACACGGTACGCCCATTCTTTGTTTTGAACGGCCGGATAAGCGAATCGGGAATTTGCCCGACACTGCCGTCAGCATTCCGGTGGCTGTAGTCAATGGCCTGTATGCAGCGGCCACTGGGGATATAGTATTTGGCGGTAGTAAGTTTTAATTGCGCATTGTATCCCAGATTGACCGGCGTTTGCACCAATCCTTTGCCGAAAGTGCGGGAGCCGATGATTACGGCGCGGTCTAAATCCTGCAACGAGCCGGCGACTATCTCCGCCGCCGATGCCGAGAGATTATTTACCAGTACGGCTATGGGTATTTCCATATCCAACGGCTGGTCTTTGGTTTTATAAACCCGGTCAAACTGTTTGATGCGCCCGTGCAACGCCACCACTTCCGTGTTGCGGGGAACAAACAGGCCAACGACATTCACCGCTTCATCCAGCGAGCCGCCGCTGTTGGAACGCAGGTCGATAATCAGGTTCTTCAATGCGCCGGTTTTTTGCAAATCCATAAACGCATTCTTGAAATCGCGGCTGCCGTCTTTGGTAAATGATGACAAACGAATATAACCGATACTGTCGGCCAGCAGGCCGGCATAGGTAACGTCTGCAATACGGATGCGGTCGCGGGTCAGGGTCAGGGTCAGGGTGTCATTGCCGCGCAGTTTCGCCACTTTCAATGTAAGATTAGTGCCGACAGCGCCTTTTAACCGTTTACTGGCGGTTGACAAGTCCATGGCGGCAGTGGCGTCACCGTCAATTTCGAGGATTTTATCCCCCGCTACCAGCCCGGCTTTATCGGCAGGAAAGCCTTTGTATGGCTCGGAAATAGCGATGCCTCCCGGCGCTTTTTTTATCAGCGCGCCCATACCGCCATACTGCCCGGTAAGCATAATATCAAAATTGCCGGCCCCTTCTTCAGGAATATACACCGTATAGGGGTCAAGGCTTTCGAGCATGCTTTCCATGCCGGTGGTTACTAATTTTTCCACTTCAATGCTGTCCACATAAAACAGCGACAACTCGCGCAACAGGGAATGGAAAATATCTAAACTCTGGGCAGCCTTAAAATCCTTCGACTGCGCAAAAGAAAATACGGACAAAATAACAAAACCGCCCGTAATAATTGAATTTCGTAAAAAACGCATTGGTATGAATATTTAATTGAAACGCAAAGATACAAAATAATTGACGGATTTACAGATTTGGAAATGTGCTAATGTAACTAATGTGCTAATGTGACTAATTGGGCTGACGCCGGAGAAAATGTGCTAATGTGCTAATGTGACTAATTGGGCTTGCGCCACTGCGCTTGCCGCGACTTACAACTAAAAAAGACTTTGGGGGATGATTTCCTAAAATCCGCGTAATTCGTACCAATCCGTGTAATTCGTACAAGCAAAAAAAATCGCAAAAAATATTTGCAGTTAAAAAATATTGTTCTATATTTGTA
>JAIROQ010000130.1 GCA_031257455.1 Prevotellaceae bacterium
ATGAAGGGTATTGCGTTAATCAATACCGTAATGCTGCTAGTCTCGACGCAGAATTTCACTGGTTTTAGCACTAGCAGGCAATTTTGCTGTTATGCGGGATTGGCGCCTTTTGGGTCCCAGTCCGGTACTTCGATAAAGACGGCGCCACATGTTAGCCATATTGCGGATAAGAAGATCAAGGTACTGCTTACCCAGGCCGC
Organism: Prevotellaceae bacterium; assembly: GCA_031257455.1. GTDB lineage: Bacteria > Bacteroidota > Bacteroidia > Bacteroidales > UBA932 > JAIRKX01. The sequence continues at coordinate 201 of JAIROQ010000130.1, forward strand.
CCGGAGTGCCATACGTTTTGACCCCGATATAAGGGGTTATTCACGTTGCGCCCCTTCGGGGCTTTTTAGTTGAAAATTGAAAGTTGAAAGTTGAAAATGGCGACAGGCGCAGTGGCGTCAGCCAATCTTTAAATCTTTAAATTTTAAAATTTTTAAATTGGCGTCAGCCCAATTAGTCACATTAGCACATTACCACATTAATTTGTATCTTTGTAACCGGATAAAAGATATTGATAAAAGCATAAATATAAATCATCATGCCAACCAATTTAGACGTGCCTCCCCGGGAGGCTATCCTCAAAGACCTGTTGGAAAAAGTGCAGGTCAAACACAAAGCGTACGATGCCACGCTGGAATCCTTTACCCAACTGAAAGAACTGTTGCATGAGCTGTGCAACGATATGAATGAAACGCTGGAAGAAAAACAGGACATTCCTACCCGCCTTGAATACCGCGATCGCGGGAAGTTTGATGCGGAAGTGAAAGTGGCCGGCGATATTTTGATTTTCAGTATGCACTCCAATGTCTTTTTCTTCGACCGCGACCACTTCGTCCGCCAGACGCCGTATGTGCAAAACACGCCGGAAGCCGCCTACTGCGGGATGATTAATATCTACAATTTCCTTTCCGATTCGTTCAAATATAACCGCATTGATGATGTGGGATATTTAATCGGGCGCATTTTTATCAATAAGGATAAACGGTTTTTTGTGGAAGGGAAACGTCAAAGTACATTTTCTTACCGTACGTTTGGCGAAAAAACCATAGACAAAGACGCTATCACGGCGATTATCGAAGCCGCCATTTTATATTCCATAGAATTTGATTTATTAGTCCCGCCATACGCTGCAGGCAAAGAAGCGACAGTCGGGCAAATGAACACGAAAATCGAAAATGCCCGCCTGCAAACAGGAAAACGCTTGGGTTTCGGCTTTCATTCCGATGATGTAAATCTGTAAATCGAAAAAAGGTGCTTCAACGTTTCCAATGGCATTGCGCCGCATACGGTTGGCCGGGCGATAACGGCAGGTGGTTATTGGCTGTGAGCGGCGGCGTGGACTCCATGACACTTGCGCATTTGTGCTACCATAGCGGCTGGGAAACCGGTATTGCCCATTGCAATTTTTCGTTGCGCGGCTGCGATAGCGATGGCGATGAACAATTCGTGAAGCAGTGGGCGCAGCAACATGCCATTCCTTTTTTCAGTATCCGGTTCGACACGAAACATTATGCGGCGGCGCACGGTATTTCCACGCAGATGGCCGCCCGGACGCTGCGGTATGAATGGTTTGAAAAAATACGCGCTACGCAGCATTTTTCAGGCATTGTAACGGCGCATCATGCCGATGACAATGCCGAAACCATCCTCCTCAACCTTACGCGCGGTACCGGATTAAAAGGTTTGTGCGGTATGCAGCCGGTCAGCGGTTATATTGTCCGGCCGTTGCTGTTTGCCACCCGCCGGGACATCGCAGCGTATGCCGCCGCCAACGGGATTACTTACCGCGAGGACGCCAGCAACGCAACCACCGGCTATGCCCGTAACCGTATCCGGCATAACGTGCTTCCCGAATTACAAAAAATAAACCCTTCCCTCACGGAAAGCCTGCAACAAACGGCTTGCCACCTCTCGCAGGCCTGCCGCGTAATCGAAGGGGAACGGGAAAAGGTAATAGAAAAATGTTGCTCCTTCGCCGGCAACGAAATGCGTATTTCCATTGCTGCGCTTAAAGCTACGCCGCAGGGCGATTTCTGGTTATTTGAGATTTTGCAGCAGTATCATTTTCCGGGAACGGTTGCACAGGAAGTGGCAAAGGCGCTGGACGCCCAAGCCGGCAAACGCTTTTACAGTCCCACCCATGTATTGGTCAAGGACAGGGAATCGCTTATCATTGCCTTGCTGCCGGAGGCTAAACGGTATGACGAATTTTTTATCACCGCAGACTGCAAGGCATTTTCTGCACCCATAGCCATGCGGTTTGAACGGCGGCGGAATGATACCGGTTTTGTGCCTTCACGGGAAAGAAATGTGGCCAATCTTGCGGCGGAGAAATTAAAATTCCCGCTTACCCTGCGCCTGTGGCGCGATGGCGATACTTTCAGACCCTTTGGTATGAAAGGCATGAAAAAGGTTAGCGATTTTTTGATTGACGAAAAAGTACCGCTGCATGAAAAAGCGCAACAATACGTTTTGCTTTCGGGCGCCGATATTGTGTGGGTCGCAGGACGCCGGATAGACGAGCGGTACAAAGTAACGGACGGCACAAAAGAGATTTTAATCATCACCGGATAACGTGGCAGGACGGCGTCTTGAAGCCTTTTCCGGGCATCTGTACTTTGTTGTGTGGCGGATTTTTTGTAAATTTGCAGCGGAAAAAAAATACCTCAAGACCGGATAAGAAATGATTTATACTGTTCGCAAAATTTATATCCCTCCCAAATTCGTAAATTGATAACGATGCTGAAACACCACCAATCCCCCCGTTTCGCAATGATTGGAAACGGAAGCTGGGCAACGGCTTTAACCAAATTGTTGCTTAACCATGAAGATTTATTATACTGGTTTGTCCGCGATGACAGCATGATTGCGCATATCCAGAAATACCGCCACAACCCGCAGTTTCTCCGTTCGGCGACACTTGACCCGGCGCGGCTGGAAATGTCGTCTGATATCAACCGGGTAGTCGCGCCTGCAGACGTGGTGGTTATTTGTATTCCCTCTGCCTTTCTGGTCGGCGAACTGTGCAAACTGAAAGTAGCGTTGCAGGGTAAATTTATCGTGTCGGCGGTGAAGGGCATTATTCCCGAAGGTAATTTGACGGTCGCCGAATATTTTAATCAACAGCATAACGTACCGTTCGACAATATCGGCGTACTTTCCGGCCCCAGCCATGCCGAAGAGGTGGCCATAGAACGGCTGACATATCTCACTTTCTCCTGCAAGAAAAAAGAAAATGCCGAAAGGTTGGCTTCGCATTTTTCATGCAGTTATGTAAAAACCCGCATCAGCAATGACATCTATGGAATGGAATATGCGGCTATCCTGAAAAATATTTATGCCATCGCCACCGGTATCGCCCATTCCCTGGGCTATGGCGATAACTTTTTGTCGGTGTTGGTGACAAACGCTTTCCGCGAGATGAAGACATTCCTCAACAATTCTTACCACAGCAATTCGCGCGACACCACCCATTCTCCGTATCTGGGCGATTTATTGGTAACCTGTTATTCGCAGTTCAGCCGCAATCGCACGTTCGGCGCGATGATAGGCAAAGGCTATTCGGTTACTTCGGCGCAGGCGGAAATGAACATGATTGCCGAAGGATATTATGCGAGCAAATGTATTTATGAAATCAATAAAAAATATGCTATCAGGATGCCTATTGCCGATGCGGTGTACCGTATATTATACGAAAACGCTTCGCCCGCCGAAGAAATCCAACTGTTGACGGATGCTTTAATTTGACCTCTTGAGTATATAATTTTTTAATCACCTAATCTCAAAAACATGCTTACATTAGATTACAAAACAGTCCTGTCTTTTATCTCCGCAGCGGAGTTGGAAGCGCAACAGGAAAAAGCCTTGAAAGCGCTGGATACATTGGATTCCAAGAGCGGCAAAGGAAATGATTTCCTGGGTTGGATTCATTTGCCGGACGCCATTACGCCGGCGGAAATTACCACGCTGCAAACCGCCGCAAAAGAACTTGCGGACGGCGTGGAAATAGTAGTGGTTATCGGCATCGGCGGTTCGTATCTCGGCGCAAAGGCGGTGATAGAAGCCCTGTCGCACAGCTTTGCCGCACTGCTGCCCGGCCGCCGCTACCCGTTGGTACTGTTCGCCGGACAGAATATCGGCGAAGATTACTTGAGCGAATTGTTGGAAATTTTAAATGCCAAATCTTCCGCCTGCATCGTCATCTCGAAATCGGGGACGACTACGGAACCCGCCATAGCCTTCCGTATCATCAAAAAACAGCTGGAAGAAAAATACGGCAAAGCGGCGGCGAAGAACCGTATTATCGCCGTCACCGACCGGTCGCGCGGAGCTTTGCGGACATTGGCCACGCAGGAAGGATACCGCGCCTTCGTCATTCCTGACGACATCGGCGGGCGCTTTTCCGTTCTTACGCCCGTAGGCTTGCTGCCCATAGCGGTGGCCGGCTTCGACATTGCGGCATTGGTTAAAGGCGCAGCGGATATGGCGAAAATCACGGCGGAAAAAAGTCCCGGCAATCCGGCCGTCAGTTATGCAGCTATTCGGAATGCTTTATACAATAAGGGAAAGAAGATAGAGATATTAGTCAATTATCATCCGAAAATGCACTACCTCACCGAATGGTGGAAACAGCTGTTCGGCGAAAGCGAAGGCAAGGAACACAAAGGTATTTTCCCTGCAGGCGTGGACTTCACCAGCGATTTACATTCTATGGGGCAATACTTGCAAGAGGGCGAACGCGGTTTATTTGAAACGGTATTGAGCATCGGAAATGAAAACAACCATCTGGAAATCCCCTTTGACGAACAGGATTTAGACCAGCTGAATTTCATTGCCGGCAAGCGCATCAGCGAATGTAATAAAATGGCGGAACTCGGGACGCTATTGGCGCATGTCGATGGCGGCATACCGGTAATCCGCATCGGCGTCCCGCAATTGGACGCTTATGCTATCGGCGGGTTGCTGTACTTCTTTGAAAAAGCCTGCGGCATCAGCGGCTATATGTTAGGCGTAAATCCCTTTGACCAGCCGGGCGTGGAAGCCTACAAGAAAAATATGTTCGCCCTGCTCGGGAAACCCGGCTATGAACTAAGAACTAAAAGTTAAAAACTAAGAGTTAAGAACCAAGAACTAAGAGTTGGCTAACGCGCCAGCAACTCTTAACTCTTAGTTTTTAGTTCTTAACTAAAAAGAAATGTATGTCGAAAGGAGTAACAATCATTGGTAGCGGGAATGTAGCCACACAGCTGGCCACAGCGCTTTATGCACGAGGATGCACCATCGTGGAAATAGGCAGCCGCACATTAGCGCACGCCCAGACGCTGGCGCAAACAGTGAACGCCCGCGCTACGGACAGTTTACAAAAATTGTCGCCCGCCGGCATGTATATTATTGCCGTTACCGATGCGGCTATCCCCGAAGTAACGGAAAAGCTCCACGCCGGCGATGCATTGGTAGTGCATACTTCCGGCTCTACCAATATCTCCGTGCTGAATAAATTTGCCCGTTACGGCGTGCTGTATCCCCTGCAAACATTTTCCCGGAAACGCCCGACAGACTGGAATACCGTTCCGCTGTTTATTATGGCCAATACCGGCGAAACATTGCAGGAATTGCAAAGCATGGCCGCCCTGTTATCCGGTACAATCATACCCGTGCCGGCGGGCGATTTGGCAGGTTTGCACACAGCCGGCGTGTTTGCCAATAATTTTGTAAACGCTTTATTGGGCGTAGCCAGAGATTTGGCGGGCGAACAGTTTCCTTTACTTTATCCGCTGGTACGCGAAACCGTTGAAAAAGCCTTTGCCGCCGCACATCCGCGCGATGTGCAAACCGGCCCCGCCATACGCAATGACGCCGGAACGATGGCGAAACAATTAGCCATCCTCCCGCAGGAACTGCAACCGCTGTACACGCAAATTTCTTCCCTCATCGCATCCGACAGTATCACCAAATAAATACGCATGGCATCCTACAAAACAAAACTGCACCAAATAAAAGCCTTTGCCTTCGATGTGGACGGCGTGCTCACCGATGGCTCCGTACAGGTAACCGAAAGCGGCGACTTCCTGCGCACCTACAATGCCAAAGACGGCCTGGCGGTACGCACGGCCATTGAACGCGGCTTCCGGGTAGCGATTATTACCGGCGGCAATTCCGACACCATAAAAAAACGCTTTCAAATCTTCGGCGTTACCGATTTCTATATGCTCTCGCGCATCAAATTGCCCGACCTGCAACATTTCTGCGGAAAATATAACCTCCAACCCGCCGAAGTGCTCTTCATGGGGGACGACCTGCCCGATATTCCGCCCATGCAATACAGCGGGCTGCCCTGTTGCCCCGCCGATGCCGCGCCCGAAGTAAAAGCCGTAGCCGAATATATCTCGCTTTTCAACGGCGGCAAAGGCTGCGTCCGGGACGTCATCGAACAAACCCTGAAAGTACAGCGCAAATGGGATTGACTATTTTG
>JAIROQ010000038.1 GCA_031257455.1 Prevotellaceae bacterium
AAATCAGAAATCAGAAATTAGAAATTAAAAAAGAAATCAGATGAAAAAAGTGTTATTATTTTTTGTTTGCTTACTGGCGACCGGCCTCAGCGCTTCATGGGCGCAGACCGGCCAGGTAAGCGGTGTAGTTACGGAAAACGGGCAACCGTTAGCCGGCGCGTCCGTAGCGGTAAAAGGCTCTACAACGGCTGTACTCACAGCGGTGGACGGCCGCTACACAATAACCGTACCGGAAAATGCCGTCCTTGTATTTTCGTTTGTAGGAATGAAAACGCAGGAAATCACGGCAGGTTCGCGGTCGGTCATCAATGTGGCGCTGGAAGCGGAAGCCACGCGGCTGGAAGACGTGGTGGTCGTGGCGTATGGTACGACTACGAGGGAACGGTTTACGGGTTCAGCCGCTGTGATAAAAGGCGAAAAATTGGCGAAAGGCGAAACGTCCAATTTAACGAAAGCGCTGGAAGGCGCTATTGCCGGCGTGCAAACGACCAGTTCGACCGGGCAGCCGGGAAGCGATGCAAATATCCGTGTTCGTGGCATCGGCTCTATTTCGGCCGGCTCCAATCCGCTCATTGTGGTGGACGGCGTGCCTTATGAAGGCTCGCTCAATTCCATTGCCCCGCAAGATATCGAAACATTAAACGTACTGAAAGACGCTTCGGCCACTTCCATGTACGGTGCACGCGGCTCCAACGGCGTAATAATGATTACGACCAAAAAAGGCGAAACCGGCAAGGTGAAAGTTAATTTTGACGCCCGTATGGGCGTGAACTCACGCGGAGTGCCGGCTTATAATGTTATAACCAGCCCGCAGGATTATTATGAACTGACATGGGAAGCCCTGCGAAATAACTTGATGGAAGGCGGCATGGGCGCCTATGTGGCCGGCCAGACGGTAAGCAATGACCTAATTCCGGTCTATTTGCGCTACAATATCTTCAAAGGCGTAGCAGACGGTGATTTGGTTAATCCCATTACGGGAAAAATCAATCCGGCAGCTACGGAAAGGAAATGGAGCGATAACTGGCTGAAAGACCCCTTCAAAAATAATATCCGTCAGGAATACAGCTTTAATATGAGCGGCGGCACGGAAAATACCAATGCTTATATGTCTGTCGGCTATATTAACGATAAAGGGTACATCGACAAGTCTGATTTTTCGAGAATAAATGTGCGTGGAAAGATAGACCAGAAATTCAAAGATTTCTTCAAGGCCGGCGTGAACATGGCTTATGCACAGACCACCGCCAATGAACCTATCAGTTCGGCCGGCAACAGCAACTTTGAAAATATCTTTATGTTTTCACAGAATATAGCCCCGATTTATCCGATTTACAAGTATGACCTCGCTACCGGGCAACCCGTTTACACGGACAATATACATGCTTACGACTTCGGTTCGGGCAACTTCGAGAACGGCAAGCCTTCTGCGAGAACGCGCCCCTATGCGGCGGAACAAAACCCCCTGTTTGTCCTGCAAAACGACTATACACGTACCATATATGATAACTTGTCGTCCCGCGCTTATGGCGAAATAAAGTTTCTGGAAGATTTTACTTTTACCGTCAATATTGCTTACGACATATTTAATGCTACCTATAACGAATATACTAATCCTATTGTAGGTGACGGAAAATCTTATAACGGTAGCGGCAGCAGAATTAGTGAACGGTACACGGCATTAAACGCCAATCAACTCTTGAACTATTCCAAAGAAATAGACAGGCACAAAATAAATGTGCTGCTGGGACATGAAATCAAAATGGACGAAGTGACCTCTCTGGAAGGTTCGAAAACGCAGTTCTATGACCCCTATAACCCGGAACTGGCCAATGCCGGCGCAGTAAATACGTTGACGTCATTTGTCGGGAAATACCGGCTGGAAGGCTTCCTGTCACGGGCGGAATACAGTTATGACAGTAAATATATGTTATCGGGCAGTTTTCGCCGGGATGCCTCCTCCAGATTTCATCCCGATGTACGCTGGGGTAATTTCTGGTCGGTAGGCGCTGCGTGGCGCATCAAGGAAGAATGGTTCCTGAAAGATATAGACCAGATAGACAATCTGCGGCTCAGGGTTAGTTATGGTACGCAGGGGAACGACAATATTTCCGGTTACAATCTCTACGAAGACCAGTACACGATTACCTCCGATGGGAAAAACCCCTCGCCGGTGCTGACTTTTAGAGGCGCGCCGAATTTGACTTGGGAAAAATCAAACAATCTTACCATAGGACTTGAATCCAAACTTTTCGACAGGATTACCTTAAATATCGATTACTTTATTAAGGAAACCAAAGATATGATTTACCGGAAACCCCTGCCTCCTTCCTTAGGCACTCCCACATGGGTTTGGGACAATCAGATTGACATGACAAACAGCGGCTGGGAAATAGAATTAAATGTGGATATACTGAAAACGGAAAATATATCGTGGAATGTATCGGCCAATATTACTTCCCTGAGCAACAAATTAACCAAATTACCCGCCGATAAAGCCCACCTCGAAGGATATCGTTCGGGAAGCTACTGGCGGAAACTTGGCGGCTCCCTGTATGATTTCTACCTGCCGAAATATGCCGGCGTGGACGAAACCACCGGAAAAGCCCTCTGGTATAAAGACGACGCCAATGGAAACAAGGTCACCACAGACAATCATTCGGCAGTGACTTTTTATGAAATAGGTAAAACAGCCATTCCCGATTGCTCCGGCGGGCTATCCACCGAGCTTACGGCCTACGGGTTTGACCTGAGCCTGCAAACCGCTTTCGTGCTGGGCGGATATGCCTATGACTCGTCCTACGGGTCTTTGATGGGCAGCGGCAACGACATCGGGCAAAACTGGCATACGGACATTTATGCCCGCTGGACGCCCACGAACAGGCAGGCGAACACGCCGCGCCTTTCTTCCGGCGACCAGAATGTAAGTGCGCTATCCGACCGGTTTCTGGCAAGCGCTTCGTATTTCAGTCTGAAAAACGTTACGCTGGGATACACTTTCCCGAAAAGCATTATCGACAAAGTAAAAATCCGTTCGTTGCGCATATACGCAAGCGGCGACAATCTGTGGCTGGCTTCGGCGCGCAAAGGATTTGACCCGAGACAGTCATTTAGCGGAGCTACCTATATAGGTATCTATTCCGCCTTGCGCAGCATCTCTGTGGGTGTATCCATTGGTCTTTAACTCTTATTAAAATTGAATACAATGAAAACAAATAAAATTATTATTTTACTCTTATCGGCGATATTATTGGGCGCTTCCTGCTCGAAGGACTTTTTAAACGTGCCCGTATATGACACCATGACTGCAGACGCGGCTGCAAAAGCCGCAGAGGCGAGCCCGGAAAAAGTGGCGTTTTTTGTTGACGCCATTTACAACATACTTGTAAATGCCGACCTGGCCAATACAGGCTCTCATGACGCTTTCGGATACATGGCTATCCTGCACGCTGCCGACCTGATGTCGGAAGATATCGTGATGAACGCCCAAAACTTTTTTATCTACGACTATTTGCATGATAACCGCGAATGGAACTTTAACCGTACAAGTACTATCTGGCGGTATTTCTACACGGCCATCACAAGTGCAAATAATGTACTCTTGATAACCTCGGCAGAATCCACATCACCCCTTATCCTGGCTACGCGCGGGCAGGCATTGGCGCTGCGGGCATTCTCTTATTTCTACCTCATCCAGCTCTACCAGCATGTATATCCGGTATCGGCCAGCGGCGACCGGCCGGGCGTTCCCATGTATTATGCAAGTAACGAAGGGAAGGCAAACATCTCCGGCCGCGCAAGCGTTGCAACCGTACTGGCGCAAATCGAAGAAGACCTGACTACCGCTGTGGACAATTTGAAAGGCTGGAACCGCAACTCGAAAAATCAAATTAACTATTCCGTAGCCAATGGCCTCCTCGCACGCTATTACCTCCTCACGGAACAGTGGGATAACGCCGCGAAGGCAGCAAAAGAAGCGCGCAAGGGACTGTCGATTATGCCGGCAAGCAGTCTCCTGGACGGGTTTATGGACATCGGCAACACGGAATGGATGTGGGGCTATGACCATAATCCGGAAACCGCTACGTTCTATGCATCGTTCTTCTCGCATATATCCAACCTCGCGAGCGGATATGCCGGATTGAATTATGCCGCCCGCCTTATCGACAAACGCCTTTATGAAAGTATTCCCGACAGCGACCTGCGCAAGCAATGGTTTCAAACCAGCCCCAAGTCCATTACGCCGAAAGTTAAGCCGTCAGAAAAAGCAATAGCTTGGGAATTGCCTTATGCCAACCTGAAATTCGGCGATGACGGCGCTTTTACGATGGACTACCTGTACATGCGCACCAGCGAAATGGTGCTGATTGAAGCGGAGGCGCTGGCGCAACAGGGGCTCGGCGCTCAGGCCGCTACCGTACTGAAAGAACTCCTCTCCCAACGCGACCCCAACTGGAATGCCGGAAGCGTAACGGCAGAAGAAGTATGGCATCAACGCCGGATTGAACTCTGGGGGGAAGGCTTTGCCACGTTTGACCTCAAACGCCTCCACAAAGGAATTGACCGGAATTATACCGGCTCCAACCATTATTCCGCTGCGAAATTCGCCATACCCGCAGGAGACAAACGCTGGATTTTCCAAATCCCCCAATCCGAAATCCTCGAAAACCCGGATATATCCGAAGCAGACAATAACGAGAAGAGTTAAAAGTTAAGAGTTAAGAGTTAAGAGTTGCTGACGCCACTAACCTTAAACCTTAAACTTTAAACCTTAAACTTTAAATCAGAAATTAGAAATAACATGAAAAAAACAATTTATATTTTAGCCATCGTCCTTGCTTTTGCAGGTTGTACGGATGAATTAAAAAAGGCGGATTATGATTATATACCCAATCCGGCCAATCTCCCGGCTATCACAATAGCCATTGACCAAAACAGTATTACCGGAAGTTCTGCCGGTATGTCCGCCCAAATTACTTTTGGAAATGACCCGGCCTTTATTGAAAAAGGATTTGTCCTCTCGAAAACGGCCGATTTTGCCGACTTCCTTGCAGTAACGCCGGATGCCCAACATGCGCCGGTATTGAAAGCAACCGCCGACAAACTGGATGACGAAACGCAATACCATGTCAAAGGATACGTGCTTACCAAAGACGGCATAGCTTACAGCGCCCCCCTGACATTTACGACCCTTTTCATCCCGCCCCAATGGGAAGCCATCGAAGGCGAGTGGACGGTTACGGAAGATTTTAATCTGGATGGCGAATGGAATAACGACCAAACCTATAAAATAACCATTACCGGCGTTGCCGGCGATAAAAGGAAAATCAAAATCGAGGGTTTTGCCCCCTATAAACATGAGGCCGGGCATACCATATATGCCACAGTCGATAATATGAAACTGACCTTGCCCTCGCAGGAATTACTTCCCGAATGGGAACCGGGTTTCAAAACACATTTTGCCGCACTGAAAAGCGCCACCTTTAAAGATAATATGGGGCGTGCCTTTTCGGATGTCCCCATCACCAAAAACAGTGACGGCTCATTGGAAATAAAACTGCTCGGCGGAATGAATTCATTCGGTTTCCAGATTTACGATACGGAACTCGAGGACGGCGCATTCGCCGGCGGCTGGGGATATACAGACAATACCAAGTGGGTAAAATGAGTTAAGAACTAAGAGTTAAGAGTTAAGAGTTGGCTGGTGCGTTAGCCAACTCTTAGTTCTTAATTCTCGGGACTGTCCAGTCCCGTCCATCGGGTATGGACAGCCCCGTCCGAGCAGTACGGGCATCCCGTACCGGAAAGGCTGACAGTTAAGAGTTATGAGTTAAGAGTTGGCTGACGCGCCAGCCAAAATAGTCAATAATTAAACAGTCAATGGTGACTGCCGGCGCGTCAGCTTAAATCTTTAAATCTTTAAATCTTTAAATTAATTAATCACATTATCACATTATCAAATTATCAAATTTTCCTTTATCTTTGCAGCCGAATTACAGGTAAAATGACAGGAAAAGAGACAGCGGATATGTGGGGCAGGGGAGCGTCTGTGGCGTTTTATACATTGGGTTGCAAATTGAACTTTTCGGAAACATCCACTTTGGCGCGGCGCTTTGTGGAAGCGGGTTTCGAGCGGGTGTCGCCGGTGCAGGCAGCCGATATATATGTCATCAACACCTGCTCGGTTACGGAGCAGGCCGACAGGAAATGCCGGCAGGCTATCCGCAAACTGATGCAGCGCAATCCGGCGGCATTGATGGTCGTAACCGGTTGCTATGCGCAGCTGAAGCCGGAAGAAGTAGCCGCTATTGACGGCGTAGATCTCGTGCTCGGCGCTGACCAGAAAGGGAATTTGTTTGAATACGTCAATAACCTGCGCACAAAGGGCAAGGCGCAGGTATTATCTTGCGACATTCATGCGGTGGACAGTTTTTTCCTGGCATTCTCTTCGAGCGACCGCACCCGCTCATTCCTGAAAGTACAGGATGGCTGCGATTACCGCTGCGCCTACTGCACCGTTCCGCTGGCACGCGGGAAAAGCCGCAACCTCCCCATTGCCGATATTGTGAAGGAAGCGGAAACGATTGCGGCGTCAGGCGTTCAGGAGGTCGTACTGACCGGCGTGAATATCGGCGATTTTGGCAAAACCACCGGCGAAACCTTTTTTGAACTATTACAGGCATTGGAAAAAGTCAATGGTATCGGGCGTTTCCGCCTATCGTCCATTGAGCCGAACCTCCTTACTGACGACATAATCGAGTGGATAGCGCAATCGGGAAAAATGACGCCGCATTTTCATATACCGCTGCAATCGGGCAGCAACAGGGTTTTACAACTGATGCGCCGCCGCTACCGGCGAAAAGTATTTGCCGGGCGCGTACAGAAAATCCGGGCAGTCATGCCACATGCCTTTATCGGCGTTGATATAATCGCCGGCTTTCCGGGCGAAACGGCGGATGATTTCCGCGATACCTGTTCCTTCCTTGAACAGTTAGAGCCGGCTTTTTTGCATATATTCCCTTATTCCGAACGTCCCGGTACGCCGGCGGCCGCCATGCCCGGCAGCGTGCCGAAGCGCGAACGCGCCGCACGGGTGAAAGCATTGCAAATACTTTGTGCAAAACTGCACCGTGCCTTTTACGAAAAAAATATTGGCCTCGCCACACGCGTCCTCTGGGAAAGCGCCTCTAAAGACGGCATGATGCAAGGCTTTACCGACAATTACCTGAAAATAGAAACACCCTGTCATCCCGACTTGATAGGGCGTTTACTGCCGGTGACAGTAGGCAGTGGGCAGT
>JAIROQ010000197.1 GCA_031257455.1 Prevotellaceae bacterium
CATGGTAATTACGGCTTCTTTAGCGCGAAATTTCGGTTTATGCAAATATAGATGAAAATTTTGGATTTACACACAGACGAATAAAAATTGCAGGCAGAATTTATTGGGGAAAGGGACTACTTTTTTCCGCTCAAGCAATCCGCGCTCCCGGACATCCTCCGTTACTCTACGCGGCGATACCGTTTAATCGGATGGGGGACTTAGTAGCACCACATGTCCCGCCCTGCACCTCGCGCGGCGCAAGGGTTTTCCACGATGCACCGGCAGTATGCCGCGCGAAAAGCAGGGGGATGCCTTGTATCCCCGCGCTTACGCACGGGGTTATTCACGTTTCGCCCCTGCGGGGCTTTTTAGTTGAAAATTGAAAGTTGAAAGTTGAAAATGGCGACAAGCGCACTGTCGTAAATCGAATATCGAAAAGTCGAATGTCGAGTATCGAAAAGTCGAAAAAAATATTCCCTACTATTTTGCCGTTCATAAAATTTTTGTATCTTCGCTCTTCCAAACTAAACATTCAATAATATGCACATCGCAGTAGCCGGGAATATAGGTAGCGGTAAAACTACGCTCACAGGCTTATTGGCACGCCACTACAACTGGCAGCCCAAATTCGAAGAGGAAGATAATAATCCTTATTTGCTGGACTTTTATGAAGAGATGCAACGCTGGTCATTCCACGTACAAATGTATTTTTTAAGTAAACGTTTCGAGGGGATTGTTGAGATAAAAAAATCAAACGAAACCGTTATCCAGGACCGCACGATATACGAGGACGCCTGTATTTTCGCACTCAACCTGTGCAATATGGGCTTGATGTCTTCGCGCGATTTCGATACCTATACTTCGCTGTTCAATATAATGATTTCATTGGTTACGCCGCCCGATTTGTTGATTTACCTGCGTTCGTCAGTGCCTACACTGGTGTACCAAATACAAAAGCGCGGCCGCGATTATGAAGCCGGTATCCGCATTGATTATTTAACGCGGTTGAATGAGTTGTACGAAGAATGGATTGAAAAATATACCGGCCGTAAACTCGTCATAGATGTTGATACGGTCAAATTCAATGAAGCGCCTGAAGATTTAAGCGCCGTAATTGATAAAGTGAATGCCCAACTGTACGGCCTGTTTTAGGCTGCGCAGAAAAATCAGTCCTCGATAAAATGGGTAATACGATTTCCGAAGAGCGACAGGAATGCACGATATATATCCGCTTGCGGCAGTTTGTTTTCCTGTTCATAGGCAAACACGATATATTCCGTCAATCGCAATATTACCGTTACATTGTCGCAGGGGGTATAATATTCCGGGCGGCATGTAAAACCGCGCTGTTGGAGATAGTCGGTTACTTCCCGTTTCCCCGCCCAACTCCCGTTCTTAAAGGGATTGACATAACACACCACCTCGCCGGACGCCTTGGTATAAGCCAGCAGGAAAGCGCCGGGAAGACACACGCCATACATCGGGAAGCCCGCCTGCTGCGCCAGATGCAAATACAGCAGGCCGAGTGAAATGCCATTGCCGCATTTTGTTTCCAATACGCGATTGATAAAACAATAGGCCGGGTTTAATGTTTCGGCGGTTTGGGTATATAAATGCGTGCGGTAAAAAAGATGATTAAAAATATTCAGTTTATTTAATATGGGCAGCGTTTCGTCAGACGTAGCTACCCAAATGTCTTTTAAAATATCGTCAATGGCATTTTGCAGTTGCGGCAGGCGCAGGTCGGGATAATGTTGTTTCGCTATCCAGTACGCGCCTTCCAGCAAGTTATGCTGTTGCCCGTCAATCCACTGTTGCATGCCTTGCAGGGCGTCCTGCAAATGAATTTGCCGGATAATCGTTTCGATACGTTCGCGAATATTTGCATTGCGGCTGTGCGCCCAAACTTTTTCCAGATGAGGAATGGTGTCGATACCCTGTCCCAAAAAGTGTGACGCCACAGCGCCGTAAACGACAGCATCAGGGTCGTCCAACAAATGAACCAATGTGTCTATTTCCTGTACAGCCATAGGATAATCGGTAATTAAATTTTTTTATTTCCCGCCGGTTAATTTTTCCAATGCTATTTCAACCATTTTTTGTACTGCCGGTTTGTAGTCGGTGAGCGCCGTCAGGCCTATGCGGTTGGCGATGATACAGCAGATAGTGCCGGCCTCGTGTCCCAATAACTTAGCCAGTCCGGCAATAGCGGAACTTTCCATTTCAAAATTCGTGATACACCGGTTATCGAAACGGAAACTTTCAATCCGTTCGTTGATGTTCGGGTTCGCCAGCGGCAAACGCAGTACGCGTCCCTGCGGCCCGTAAAATCCCGGAGCGGAAATGGTCATTCCTTCTACGGTAACATCGGAAAAAAGTTGCGCTAATTTTTCCGAAGCCCGCACAAAATAAGGCGCTGTGTGCTGCCTGTTCCAATGTGTGTGCGTTACAAAAGCCGTTTCGTAATCCAGTAAACAGACTTCGTTGCGGCGTGCATAAAAATTCAGCAGCCCGTCAAAACCAATGGAAATAGCGGAAAACACGAAGTCGCCCAGTTGCAGGTGGAGTTGCAATCCGCCGGAAGTACCCAACCGCAGGATGGTTAATTTCCGGTGGATGGGTTTAATGGTGCGGGTGGCAAAATCGATATTTGCCAATGCATCCAGCTCGTTCATTACAATGTCAATATTGTCGGTGCCGATACCGGTAGAAACAACGGTGAGGCGTTGTCCGTTATACAATCCTGTGGCGCTTACAAATTCCCGGTTTTGCGCTTGTGATTCTATGACTGAAAAATAATCCGACACCATTTTTACACGTCCCGGGTCGCCTACCAAAATCACCGTATCCGCCAGTTCGTGCGGTTTTATATGCAAATGAAAAATGCTGCCATCGCTGTTGATGATTAGTTCAGAAGAAGGTATTGGGTTCATACTGCATTTCATTTTAAAAGTTAATAAATGCAAAAATAAGGTATAATACAGGAAGTAAAAAGTTTTTTGAAGAATAGTTATCAAATTTTTTTGCACAACTGCGGCAGAGAGTAAGCAGTAGGCAGTTGGCAGTCGGCAGTAAGCAGTTGCAGTAAGCAGTTGCGGTCGGCAGTCTTCCGTGAACAGTGGAGAATTAAGGCACCGTCGCCAGTACTGCCGACTGCCAACTGCCAACTGCCAACTGCCTACTGCCTACTGCCTACTGAAATTCACCCCATCGCGCTCCGTCCTGTTCCAGTCCTGCTAATTGCAGCACGCGATTGACTACGGTTTCGGCAGCGGCTTCCAATGTGGCGGGATGCCGGTAAAATGCAGGGCTTGCCGGACAAATAACAGCGCCGGCTTCGGCGAGTTGCAGCATATTGCGGAGGTGAATTAAATTCAACGGCATCTCGCGGGTTACCACAATCAGGCGGCGGCGTTCTTTGAGCATCACGTCTGCGGCGCGCGCAAGCAAATCGTTGCTATGTCCGTTGGCTATGCGTGCCAGCGAACCCATAGAACAGGGCGCAATGACCATTGTATCGAAATCGCAAGAGCCGG
Organism: Prevotellaceae bacterium; assembly: GCA_031257455.1. Taxonomy (GTDB): domain Bacteria; phylum Bacteroidota; class Bacteroidia; order Bacteroidales; family UBA932; genus JAIRKX01. The sequence continues at coordinate 3,519 of JAIROQ010000197.1, forward strand.
AAGCAAAGGGCGCATGAAAATCGTTGTTGGCATAGCGGCGGAAAGGAATGGCGGCGAAAGCCCCATCTCCAAGTTCATGGCGGAACACCTGCTCGCCGCAATCGGTGCATACTACCGCCGCTTCCACCGCTGCATGTGCGTGCAGTTTTTCCAGCAATTGTCTGGCATATATCGCCCCGCTGGCGCCCGTAATTCCTACAACGATTTTCCGCATAATCCGGTTTCAGGCGACAAAGATACAAATTAGAAGTCAATCTGTAAATTTATAGTATCTTTCGGATGCATTTCAAATGGTCGCTTTTTTTGACATAATTCACAAAATTTGCAGAATTAACAGCCCCCTGATTTTGTACAATCACCAATTATG
>JAIROQ010000023.1 GCA_031257455.1 Prevotellaceae bacterium
TTCGATTACCCATGTACGGGAAGAGGCGGAAAAGGGCGGGATGGTTTGGGCATAGCTGCCGGCGCTCCCGCAAAGCATGATAAAAAATAAAATCTTTTTCATAAAGTTGATTTAAGTAATTTCTGATTGCTGGCGCGCCAGCAGTCACAATTGACTATTTAATTATTGACTATTGACTATTTTTGCTGACGCGCCAGCAAACTCATACCTCATACCTCATACCTCATACTTCATACTTCATACTTCATACTTCATACCTCTTAACTCCCCCCGTCATTCCGAGCAGAGCGGAGCGAAGTCGAGGAATCTCCTGCGATGCCCCGCAGTCCTTCCCAAACGCCTTGCATTGGGGAGGAGATTTCTCCACTCCGCGCAGCCTGTCCCGAGCGAAGTCGAGGGATTCCTCGTGCGCTCCGGTCGAAATGACGGCGTTGTTGTGTCATAAGTCGTAAGTTGTAAGTCGAGGCAAGCGCATTGTCGTAAGCATTTCCAATAAAGTTAAAAACCGTCCCCGAGGGCTCGGCGGCGCTTGCGGCAAAGTTAAAAACCGTCCCCGAGGGCTCGGCGGCATTTGCGGCAAAGTTAAAAACCATCCCCGAGGGCTCGGCGGCAGTTGCCCAGACACGGGTAACCGTCCCGAAGGCCAAAAATGCCATTACCCTGCCGCGGAATAAAATTCTTTCACCCGCAGTGTATTGTTTTAGGATTTTTTTATTATATTTGTGCTTTTTCAGTCGCCGTCCGGCGATTGACCATTCAAGAGGGTTGGGGGGGGACTGCTGGAGATGTGTGTGTGTACAACCATGCGGGTTTCAGAAGGCCTTAACACAGGGGTTGCCAAACAGTTACAGGGGTCGTTCACCAATGCCGCACGGGACAAGGGCTGCAGAAAGAATATAGGTTGTTGATTATTCATTTTTCACTGTTCATTGTTCATTGTTCACTGATTACCGGTTGCAAAGGTAGTAAATAGTTTCAAAATGCAAAATAAATGTTTACTTTAGTCGTAAGTTGTAAGTTGTAAGTTGTAAGTCGTAAGTCGTAAGTCGCGGCAAGCGCAGTGGCGCCAGCAAACTCATACCTCATACCTCATACTTCATACCTCTTAACTCCCCCCGTCATTCCGAGCGGAGCGTAGCGAAGTCGAGGAATCTCCCGCGATGCCCCGCTGCCCTGTATCGCTCTCCTAAATGAAATGGTTATAATTAACCTCTTTTTCGTATCTTTGCAACTCAAACAGGATATAGAAACATGAGAATACTTGACCGCTTTACATTAAAATCATACTTAGGCCCGATGGTACTGACGTTTCTCATCGTGCTTTTCATACTCATGCTGCAATTCCTGTGGCTCTATATTGACGATTTAATTGGTAAAGGATTGTCCGTTCCGGTGATTGCAGAATTTATTTTTTGGGGAACGGCATCGTTCATTCCTTTGGCATTGCCGCTTTCCACGCTGCTGGCATCAATTATGACTATGGGGAATTTGGGCGAAAACAATGAATTGCTTGCCATGAAAGCTACCGGCATTTCGCTGCAACGCATCATGCGGCCGCTCATAGTACTGGCGGTAAGTATCAGCATCGGCGCATTTTTTGTGTCGAATGATTTAATACCCTATACCAATTTGCAAATTAAAACCCTCCTGTTCGACATTAAACATAAACGGGAAGAAATAAAAATTCCTGCCGGCGTATTTTACAACGGTATCGAGGATTTGAGCCTGTATGTGGACAGGCAGGACGAGGTCAGCGGTTTAATGTATAATATCATGCTCTATGACCACCGGGCGAAAAAAGGGAATACTTCCGTTACGCTCGCCGATTCCGGCTACATCCGCCTGACGGAAAACAAGCAGCATATTATTTTTTCATTTTATCACGGCTATGCTTACGAAGAAAGCGAATCGAACAATACAGCAAGAGATACGATGTATCCCTTCCAACGGCGTTATTTCGACCGGCAGGAAGTGCTGGTGCCGCTGGAAGGATACGACTTTCAACGAAGCGATGGTACGCGCTTCAGCGATGATGCGCAAATACAAAATATCCGCCGGCTGTCGTTTATGAAGGATTCGTTGCAGAACCTTTTAACGGCCGGTCGCGGACGGTTTATACAAACTTTTGTATCGCCCGGTTATCTGCCGAATTATAATCTATGGGATTCTACCCTGCGCATGAAACAAATCTACACCGCCGATTTCGATTCGCTGTACCGGACGTTCCCTGTGGAAAAGCAGCGGGACGCCGCCAGACAAGCGTTCAATACGATTGACAGGAATGCGCTGTACATCGCCAATTATATGGCGGAACAGGAGAAGGACGATTATCCCCGCCGGAGCGTGTCTATTGAATGGCATCGTAAATTTACGCTCTCATTCGCCTGTTTGATATTTTTCTTCATCGGCGCACCGTTAGGCGCGATTATCCGCAAAGGGGGACTGGGAATGCCGGCGGTTGTGTCTATTTTCTTTTTTATCATTTATTGGGTGATTGATATCAGCGGGAAAAAATTATCGCGCGATGGCGCATGGGACCCGCTGTTCGGCACATGGGTGTCGAGCATGGTATTGCTGCCTATCGGCATTTTCCTGACCTATAAAGCTACTTCCGATTCGTCTTTATTTAATGTGGAAAAATACAGGGAAATCTTTTGGCGCTTATGCGCTAAATTAAGAATTAAGAATTAGAAATTAGGAATTAGCTGACGCCACTGTGCGATTGTCGCACATCAACAACTCAACAATTCAACAACTCAACAAATATGAAAATCGTTTATATGGGTACGCCCGGATTTGCCGTAGCGCCGTTGAAAGCATTGATTGACGGCGGCTACACGATAGCGGGGGTAGTAACCGTTCCCGACAAACCGGCCGGTCGCGGACGGCAGGTACAAATGCCGGCCGTGAAAACATTCGCCCTGTCGAACGGCTTGCCGCTTGCTCAGCCGGAACGGTTACGAGATGAAAATTTTTTGCAGCAGCTCCGCTTGTGGAATGCCGATATATTTGTGGTAGTCGCGTTCCGCATGTTGCCGGAAGAAGTGTTTACGATGCCGCCGCACGGGACTTTTAATTTGCATGCTTCGCTGTTGCCGCAGTATCGCGGCGCAGCGCCTATCAACCGCGCCCTGATGAACGGCGAAAAAGAAACCGGCGTAACCACATTTTTCATTGATAAGAAAATGGACACCGGACAAATTATCTTCAGTGAAGCCACTGCCATCACCGCCAACGAAAATGCCGGGCAACTCCACGACCGCCTGATGCACATGGGCGCGGCGCTGGTGGTGAAAACGGTGGACGCCATTGCCGGCGGCGGTGTGCGCCCTGTGCCGCAATCCCCCGTGCCGGCCGCCCTGCTGAAGGATGCGCCAAAAATTACCAAAGAAACACGCACGATTGACTGGCAACAATCGCCGGAAGCCATCCGCAATCAGGTGCGCGGTTTAAGCCCGCATCCTGCCGCACTGTCGGAACTGCGGCATCGCGCCGGCGCACCGGTGGTCTTAGTGAAAATAATAGCTGCCGAAGCAGAGACCACATTGCATTCCTTCACGCCCGGCACACTCTGTGTCGAAAGAAAAAACACTTTGAAAGTCGCTTGCCGCAATGGATTTATCATCATCACCGAGTTGCAGCCCGCCGGCAAGCAAGCCATGACCGCCGCACAGTTCCTTGCCGGCTTCCGCCACCCCGAAGAATACGGTTTCCTTTGAGTAAAATTTGCTAATGTGACTAATGTGCTAATGTGCTAATGTGACTAATTGGGCTGACGCGCCAGCAATTCATACCTCATACTTCATACCTCATACTTCAAAAAAGATTTTGCCAAAACAAAAAAAACCTTTACCTTTGCACCGGACTGAATGAAATCATTTTTAACTGAATTGTGCAAAACTTCTTGAAAGCATATAGCCAAAACCCTCGCGCCGTAACGGATTTTGTCGTATCTTTTTGCTGCGAAGCAGCACAGCATAGCACAGTTTATAATCCCCCTTTACTAAAAATCAAAAGACAGCCCGCCGCAGGCGCGAAATTTTTTTTTCGCGGCAGCGGCGATGTTGCCGGACGGTTGCGGAAGTTCCCGCAACTGCCAAAATGGCTCGAAAAACGGTTTTGTGTGTCTCGGCAACGCCCAAATATTTTGCAGGACGGTTTTGTGTGTCTCGGCAACGCCCAAATATTTTGCAGGACGGTTTTGTGTGTCTCGGCAACCGCCAAAACAGTCCGCAGGATGGTTTTGTGTGTCTCGGCAACCGCCAAAACAGTCCGCAGGACGGTTTTGTGTGTCTCGGCAACCGCCAAAACAGTCCGCAGGACGGTTGTTAATGTCAAGGCAACCGATAATACAGTTCGCAGAAGGACTGCCCCTGTCCGGGCAGGCATATAATTAACATCATTTATTCATTAAAACCATTACAGTATGAAAAAAATTATTTTTAGTTTAATATTTTTTGCAGGCGCTATAACTTTAGCCGCACAAACAAATAATATATCACCACAGGAATTTAATAACCTGGCCGGACTTATTGAAAAATCTATTTCGGAAAATTTCAAAACCAAAAATTATGAATCGGTTGGCAAATTATTGCAGGAAGCTATCACGCTATTCTCTCGTTTGTCCACAGAGCATCAGGAAACGTCCAAAAGTTTTCAAGCAAGTAATTATTATAATCTCGCTTGCGTGTATTCTTTGCAGAACAAGAAAAAAGAAGCGCTGGATGCTTTTGAAAAAGCCATTAAAGACTGGGGTTATACAAATTATTCTCATGCAAACAATGATTCGGATTTGGATAATATCCGTCACGAAAAGCGATTTATAGCATTGATGCAAGATATAAGAGAACTGGGCGATTATTTATATATCCTCAAACAGGCAGGGAAATATGAGAAATCCGACACCGCCGGACTGCCTTATTTTAAATATGAAAACGCAAACAGTCAACCGTTGAAAGATGTAAAAGACCTTTTCAACCTTGACTCCATAGCCGGACAGGGCGACGAAATTTCAAAAATCATCAACCTGATGGACTGGGTGCACAATACCATCCGGCACGATGGAAACAACTATGCCCTCTGCGAAGTTGACGCCATTGACTTTTTCAACTACCACAAGGCAACGGGTAAGGGCATAAACTGCCGTGGACTGGCAGTTACGCTCAACGAATGTTACCTGTCGATGGGTTTCAAATCGCGTTTCATCACCTGCATGCCGAAAGATACAAACGACCCCGACTGCCATGTCATAAATAGCGTATATTCCGAAACGCTCGGAAAATGGCTGTGGATGGACCCTACCTTCAATGCTTACGTGAAAGATGAAAGCGACAATTTTTTAAGCATAGAAGAAGTGCGCGAAAAACTGATAAACGACCAACCGCTTTTCATCAATGAAGATGCTAACTGGAACAATCAAATGCAGCAAACCAAAGAAAAATATCTTGATTACTACATGGCAAAAAACCTTTACTGGCTGCAATGCCCCGCCGTAAGCAAGTTCAATGTAGAAAGCAGATATCACTACAGAGATGAAATTTACATATCATTACTCCCTATTGGTTATAAGCGTAACAAAGGGGCAAGAAATGATGTAATAGTTCATGATCCCGAATATTTCTGGCAAAAGCCATAATATCGCTTTGTTTATTTTTTTGCATCGATAGCGAGTATCTTCATTCCTTCGGGAATAAACGCCGACACGTCTCCATGATACAAAAGAATGTCGCGCACGACTGAGGAACAAATGTACGCATGTTCCGGGCGAGACGGGAAAAACACCGTGTCAATAGCCGGCGAAAGTCTTTGGTTGGCTTGCGCCATAATGCTTTCAAAGTTATAATCGCCTACGGTGCGGATACCGCGAATAATAAAATTGCTGTGGCGTTCCCGGCAAAAATCAACGGTCATGGTATCGTATATCTCCACTGCTACTTTATCGGCGTATGGCTGCACAGCCTGTTTTATCATAGCTGCACGCGCTTCGGATGAGAAAAGCGTTTTCTTGTTTTGGTTATCGCCGATAGTCGCAATAATTACTTTATCGAAAATCTGCAATGCACGCTGCACTACATCGAAATGCCCGATAGTAAACGGGTCGAAAGTTCCGGGGAAAATAGCCGTTTTCATATTTACTATTTTATTATTTACTATTTACTATTTATTGCCTACTGCCTACTGCCTACTGCCTACTGCCGACTGTTACTGCCTACTGCTACTGCTGACTGTTACTGCCGACTGTTACTGCTCACTGCCTACTGCTACTGCTTCAAAGTCTCCAGTCGACAGGCGTCAGGCCTTGTTGTTGCAGCAGTTCGTTGGTTTTTGAGAAATGCCGGCAGCCGAAAAACCGGCTACTCGAAAGCGGCGAGGGATGCGCCGTTTCCAGGACAAAGTGTTTGGTCGTATCAATCAATATTTTTTTGTTACGGGCGAAATTGCCCCACAGCAAAAACACAATGCCTTCCCTGTTTCGCGACAGTGTAGCGATGACCGCATCAGTAAAGGTTTCCCAACCGATTTTGCTATGCGACATCGGCTCTCCGCTGCGTACAGTCAAGGCGGCATTGAGCAGGAAGACGCCCTGTTCCGCCCATTTCTCCAAGCATCCGTGCGATGGCGGTGCAATGCCCAAATCGGTTTCTATTTCCTTGAAAATATTCACCAGTGACGGCGGCGGGTTCACTCCGGGCAATACCGAAAAGCACAGCCCGTGCGCCTGTCCTGCGCCGTGATAGGGGTCTTGCCCAAGTATGACTACTTTCACTTTGTCGAACGGCGTTTTTTCAAAAGCATTAAAGATAAGTTTCGGCGGCGGATAAACCGTTTTCCCGGCCAGCATGTCATTACGCACGCAAGCGGAAATAATCGCAAAATAAGGTTTTTCAAACTCTGCCTGTAAGGCGGTTTTCCAGCTTTCTTCTATTTTTACGTCCATAATATAAAAGTTGCAAAGGTTTAAATATTTCAAAATTTAAGGATGCAAAGATTTGCGGCGTCACTAAACATCACCTGATGCTTTCTCGTTCAACAGGGCAAATTTCAATACTTCGGCAATGGTTTTTACATAATGGAATTTTAGTCCCCTGATGTAAATTTCTTTTATCGCTTTAATGTCTTTTTCATTGTCGGCGGACAGCACAATATCTTTAATGCCGGCGCGTTTGGCGGCTAATATTTTTTCTTTAATACCGCCTACCGGCAATACTTTTCCGCGCAGGGTTATTTCACCGGTCATGGCAATGCCTTTGCGTACCTTGCGGTTCGTAAATGCCGAAGCAATGGAAGTAATCATGGTTATGCCGGCTGACGGCCCGTCCTTTGGAATAGCGCCTTCCGGCACGTGTACATGGACGTTCCGTCCATCGAATTTTTCAGCGTCAAGTTCCAGCAAACCGGCATGTGCCTTGACGTATTGCAGGGCAAGCATGGCTGATTCTTTCATTACATCGCCCAAATTCCCGGTGATAGTAAGCGTGCCTTTTCCTTTGCTCAGGCTGGTTTCCACAAATAAAATTTCCCCGCCGTTTTCCGTCCAGGCCAATCCGGTTACAACGCCGGAAAATTCATTGCCCTGATACATTTCTTTCAGAAACTTTGGCGCGCCGAGTATTTCAGCCGCCATTTTGGCTGAGAGTTCAGGTTTTATTTCTTCGTCGAGCGCTATTTTCTTGGCATAAGAACGTGCGATTTTTGCCAGTTGTTTATCCAGCGTGCGCACGCCTGCTTCGTGCGTATATTGGTCGATAATAAGCTCCATCACTTTGTCCGGGATATTAATCGCGTCCGGCGACAGGCCATGCGCGTCCAGTTGTTTTGGGAGCAGGTGCCGCCGGGCAATTTGTATTTTTTCTTCGACAAGGTAGCCGCTCATATTAATCATTTCCATACGGTCGCGCAAGGCGGGATGGATACGCTCAATGCTGTTGGCAGTGGTGATGAACAGGACGCTCGACAAATCGTAATCGAGTTCCAGATAGTTATCGTGAAAGGCATTGTTCTGTTCCGGGTCAAGCACCTCCAACAGGGCAGACGAGGGGTCGCCGCGAAAATCATTGCCGACTTTGTCAATTTCGTCAAGCATGATTACCGGATTGCCGGATTTGCATTTTTTTATTGTCTGGATAATTCGTCCCGGCATAGCGCCGATATAGGTTTTGCGATGTCCGCGAATTTCCGCTTCATCGTGCAGACCGCCCAGTGAAATACGCCCGAATGAACGTTCCAGTGCGCGCGCGATGGATTTTCCCAACGATGTTTTCCCCACGCCGGGAGGGCCGAAGAAACACAGGATAGGCGATTTCAAATCGCCTTTCAGCTTAATCACCGCCAAATGTTCGATGATGCGTTCTTTTACCTGCTCCAGGCCGAAATGGTCTTCGTTCAGAATTTTTTCCGCATTCTTCAAGTCCAGGTTATCTTTGGTATATTCGTTCCATGGCAGGTCTATCAATGTCTGCAGATAGTTGAACTGGATACTGTAATCCGCCATATTGGGGTTGGCGCGTTCCAGTTTTTGCACTTCTTTTTCGAATGTATCGTTTACTTCTTTCGGCCATTTTTTTGCTTTCGCTTTTTCGCGCAGTTCTTTCAGTTCATCGTCCGCTTTGCCGATGCCCAACTCGTCTTTGATTGTTTTAAGCTGATTGTGCAAGTAGTATTCGCGTTGTTGCTGGCTGATTTCCGTATGCACTTTTTGTTGGATGTCATTACGGATTTTCAGCACTTCGATTTGTTTATTCAGCAATGCCAGCAGCTTGGTAGCGCGTAGCGATATATCGTCTTCTTCGAGCAGTACCTGTTTGTCGAGTGCGTTTTCCAGTTCAAGGCTGGAGGCAATAAAGTGGATTAAAAAACTGTAGCTGTCCATATTTTTTATGGCATATTCTACTTCCTGCGGCAGGTAAGGCGACAGTTTAATAATATACAGCGCGGCATCGCGAATAGATCCGATAAGCGCGTCAAAATTCTTATCGGGAAGTTTCGGCGCAATGGTTTTGCGTACTTTTATCATCGCTACAAAGTACGGGTCATCGGCCACAAAGCGGACGGTTTCAAATCGCCGGACGCCTTGCAGGATGGCGGTAATAGCGCCGTCAGGCATTTCAATTATCTTCAGAATTTTTGCAATCGTCCCGACTTTTTGCAGGTCTTCGGCCTGCGGGTCGTCAATTTTGGCGTCCTTTTGTATGATAACGCCCAGCAGTTGTACATTCGCGTGTATTTCGCGAATGAGCCGGATAGACTTTTCCCGGCTGACGGTAATAGGCATCACCATTCCGGGAAACAGTACCGCATTGCGCAGGGGCAGTAATGCCAACTGTTTCGGAATATCTTTATTCTTAATACTTGCTTCTTCTTCCGGGTAAATAGGAATATAATCAATTTCCTCGCTTCCCCAATTGTTCATGTTAAACATATTTTTATTGACTGTTTTTTTATTGATTATTTAAAAGAAAGGCGTAATCAGTGTAATATAAAAGCCCCCTTCTTTCTTTTTATTTATCGAATAATCCACGCGTACCACGATGTCGTAATAGGTTACCAAATCAATTCCCGCGCCACCGCTGTACAGGAAAGAATTTTCAAATGTATTGCCGGGCGCCGGATGATGGTTATAAATATACCCGGCATCGGCAAATACGTTGGCATAAAGTGTAAAATGGATTTTATTAAACTTTGACAAGCCCGACAGCCATTTAATTTCTACCACTTTTGTCGGCATCAGCAAAAAGCGCAGCGTATTTTTCATCAGCGCAAAATAATGACCGTCCATGACGTAGTCTTCATATCCGCGTAAATAGTTGCTTCCATAACCTAACGCTTTTTCCGCGAGATAGGCTTGCGTATTGGCAACCGTCATTTTCCCGTTCAATACGCCGGCATAAAACCAGCGTGCGGCAAGCGTTTTGTAAAAGCCGAATTCGGGATACACGGAAGTAGCCAGCAAACTGCCGTCAAGCGCGATGTCCATAGCGCCGGTAATCTTGAAAAAAGTACCTTCCAACGGATAGAAATACACATCCCGGTGGTCATTCGCATACGAATAAGTCAGGTTGATATTGTTACGGCGGGTATTCGTTCCGCCCCAGTAATGCCGGTTAAGCGTAAAAAGCGTGTCATCAATACTGGTATGTTCATAGGTGATGTTGGCCGTATGGCGTTCATGGATGCCCGGCCGGAACAGGTAATTAATGCCTGCCGAATAACGTTGCCTCAGCGGATTTCCATCAATCGTAACATATAACGGTTTATTGTTTTCTGTTTTGTACGCGGTATTATATACCATATTATAAGACGCGGAAAATCCGAATAAATGGCGTTTGGCGCGGTCAAGCGCGATATTGGAATAGGAAAGCGACACGCCTCTTTGATAGCCGATGCGGGCGGTAATATGTAATTTCTCATTCAAGCCGCGCATGTTTTGAATATCTACGCCGGCGCCGAATGAAAACCGCGACCAGTCGGGATTACGTATCCATGTACTGATATTGCGGTCTTCAAATACCAAATCAACTACCGGCCAGATATACCAACGTTCCTCTACGGTGATGCCGATATTCACGGCCCTGTCGGAAATCGTATCGGCCGTAACATATACATAATTGAACAACGAAGTATTGATAATATTATTCCGGGAAATATCCAGCATGGTTTGCAATTGCGGAAGAGCTACCGTATCGCCTTTGGAAAAAACAAGTTCCCGCAGAATGACCGGTTCGCGCGACAGCCGGTTACCGGTAATGGAAATATCATTAATCACGACATCCTGCGCCATTACCAATTCACTGCACAACGCCATAAGCAAAAAAATATGATACCGTAACTTCATAAAGGGGCGTAAAGGTATAAAAAAAAATAGATATGAACAATGATGGATGTGGAGATGTGAAAATGTGGAGATTCAAGTACCAAATACAACTTTGTCTTGTTCCGCTGCAATTCCTTGCTGATAGTGGATTGTGATATCCCTATGGCTTTTTTTTACAACATACCGCTCAATGTTCCGGCAGAGCTATGAGCGTTTCAACGTCCACCGCACCGACCGCTGGTATTCGTTCCACATTTTCAGATACAGTCCGTTTTGGTTGAGCAGTTCGTTGTGCGTTCCGGATTCGGCGATTTTTCCGTTGTCGAGGACTAAAATACAGTCGGCATGGATTACGCTTGTGAGGCGGTGGGCAATCATCAGCGTCGTCTTTCCCTTCGACAGGGCGGCGAAAGCGGCGTAAATCATCTGTTCGCTTTCGGGGTCGGCAAAGGC
>JAIROQ010000030.1 GCA_031257455.1 Prevotellaceae bacterium
GGAAGCAAAAAAATCATGCTTTCTAACAATACTATGCCCTGTCCGCATTATGGTATCCTTTTAAAACTATGAAAAAAACAATAACCCATTAAACCTTGAAATATTTGAATGTCTAAGTAGTTAAATTGCCTGCCTTTTTATTTGTGCAGGATAAAAAATTTTGGTTGGAATGAAAAACTTCATTAACTTTGTGTTTTGATTAGTATCAATAGGAATTTAATATGAATAATAGAACCATTTTAATAAGCGTAGCCTTGTGCTTACTGTTGGCAGGCGGCAGTTGTAACCTTTTTCAATTTGGTAGCAAGGACATTTCTTCTACTACCGGATGGGCATACAACGATCCGCAATATGGCGGATTTGAAGTAAAATCGGCAGTATCCCTGCCTTCTGCGCCGGGACTGGTTTTTATTGAAGGCGGCAGTTTCATTATGGGGCGGGTGGCAGAAAGCCTGGACTATGAATGGAACAACCAAACACGCCGTGTAACGCTTGATTCTTACTATATAGACGAAACGGAAGTGCGTAATATTGATTACCGGGAATATATTTACTGGCTGCAACGTGTATATGTTTCGTATCCTGTCATTGCAAAAAACGCTTTGCCCGACACGTTGGTATGGCGCCGTCCGTTGGCTTTTAACGAGCCTTATGTATCCACTTATTTCCGCCATCCGGCATACGACCAGTATCCGGTAGTAGGCGTCAGTTGGCGGCAGGCAAATGATTTTTGCCTGTGGCGTTCCGACCGCGTGAATGAAATATCACTGTATAATCACGGCATTTTGAAACTCGACCCCAGCCAGAAAGATTCCAACAGTTTCAATACAGACGCTTATCTGATGGGGCGCTATCAAGGTATCGTAAATCGCAATCTTCGCGATTATTCCAAGTCCGACCCGAAAGCTACACGCCGCGTAACATTTGACGATGGTATCCTGTTCCCCAATTACCGCCTTCCAACGGAAGCGGAATGGGAATATGCCGCCGTAGCGCAAATTGGCTCTACTTATGATGAGCGCGTGGTAGAACGCCGTGTCTATCCATGGAGCGGCACGTCCATTCGCAGTGCGGAAAAAAGTTCACGCGGCAAATTTTTAGCCAATTTCCAACGCGGGCGCGGCGACCTGATGGGCGTAGCCGGACACTTGAACGATGGCTATGCGCTTACTGCGCCGGTGCGTTCTTTCTATCCCAATGATTACGGCTTGTATTGCATGGCAGGCAATGTCAATGAATGGGTGTCCGATGTATACCGGCCTTTATCGTTTGAAGAATTGGAAGAATTCCGCCCATTTCGCGGCAATGTATTTTTGGAATATTCACGCGATGAAAACGGGAATATTTTACCCAAAGATTCATTAGGGCGCATGCGCCGCGATACGGTAGGTTACTTGGGAGACGAACGGTATAACTACCAACTGGGCGACCTCCGGAATTATAAAGACGGAGACGTACTGTCATCTATAAATTACGAACAGAACAGCGAAACCGACCCGGAAAGCAATGCTAATTCCGACCGCATGTACGACCAGGGCATTGGAGCAGGACACAGGGGCATGAGTACGCTTATCAGCGACAAAGCGCGCGTTTATAAGGGCGGCTCATTTCTTGACCGCGCCTATTGGCTAAGTCCCGGTACGCGCCGTTATTTAGACGAAGACCGCTCGGCGGTAGATATTGGTTTCCGTTGCGCTATGGATAAATTAGGCGAACCGCAACGAATAAAAAGATAATTTTATAGTATCTGGAAAATAAATTTAAGACATTCCGTTGTGGTCACCGATAGCAACGGGATGTTTATTTTTTACCTTTACAGACATCCAATGTAAAAATTTTCTTGCTAATTATTAGTAGCTTGCAAAGGATTTTTATACTATGTGATACATGGTATTGAAATTTTACTTATCTTTGCAACATCAAATTAATAAAAAATCTTTTGAACGATGAAAAAAGTCATTACAGCAAGCATAGGCGGCAAAAGTTTCGTAATAGATGAAGATGCTTTTGCAAAGTTGCAAAACTATTTGGACAGTTTCAAAGCAACCATTGTCCATCCGAAAGACGCCGAAGAGATAATGGAAGAAATTGAATTTCGTGTAGCGGAAATTCTTCAAGAACATCTGCGCAATGAAATGCAAAGCGTAAATTGCGCTATAGTTGACATCGTCATTGCGCAATTGGGACAGCCTGAAGGCGCGCGTGCACACGATAATAATCCATACGCGCAGTATCCTCCTCCGCGCCCGCGCAAACGCCTGTATCGCGACCCCGACCACCGGAGAATTGGCGGCGTGTGTAGCGGCGTGGCGGCATTCTTTGACTTGGATATCCTCTTGGTACGGGTTATCTTTTTAATGTTGCTCATCTTTGGCGGCGCCGGTTTTTGGTTATACATTATTTTGTGGATTGTAGCGCCTGCTGCCCGTACCGTAGCAGAAAAACTGGAAATGCGCGGCGAACCGGCTACTGCCGAAAATATTAAAAATGCACGATAGGCATAATTCATAACTCATAACTAAAAACTAAAAAAAATATGGAAACAATGACATTAGACAACAACAAGGCACAAATGCGCAAAGGTATTTTGGAATACTGCGTTCTCCTGCTGCTTTCGCGACATGATGCGTATGCGTCAGAAATTATAGCCGAATTGAAAAGCTCGCAAATGATAGTGGTGGAAGGGACGCTTTATCCATTGCTGATGCGGCAGAAAAATCAGGGATGGCTGGGCTACCGGTGGGAGGAATCACCTCAGGGGCCGCCACGCAAATATTATTCGTTGACCGAAAAAGGAAAAGCATTGCTCAGGGAACTGGACAGCTCATGGCGCGAAATGGTGGCCTCTATCGAACATGTCCGGGAAGAGTCGGAAGCCGCATTAAAAAAGCAGCAACAAACAATTTCCGATGAAAAAAATAGTCTAACTAATAAAAAATAATCACACAATGAAATCAACTATAAAAGTCAGCATAAGCGGTATCGCTTTTAACCTGAATAATGATGCATACAATTGTCTAAAAAATTATTTAGACCACGTGGAGAAAATTTTTTCCGGTAAGGAAGGCGGCCGTGAAATTATTGAAGATATTGAAGTGCGCATTGCCGAATTATTGTCGGCGCGCATTCAGTCGCCGGCGCAAATTATCACGCTGGCGACTGTGAATGAAGTCATCGGCACGGTAGGTTCTGCAGACGATATTGCCAGCGGCGAAGAAGAAACAGTTGCATTTGCGCAAGAACAATTCAAAGCGCCCGAGCTGGAACGCAAACGACTGTTCCGCGATATTGACCACCGCGTGATTGGCGGCGTGTGCAGCGGGTTGGGAAATTATTTCGGTATCGACCGGGTGTTTGTTCGTCTGGCTTTTGGTATTGCCTTAGGATTTTTCATATTTCAGGACTTTTCGTTTGACTATTCATTCATTGCACGTTCGGTTGTCTCCTCAGTTGTGCTGCTCTACATTCTCCTGTGGATAGCGATGCCGGCGGCGCGTACCATGAAAGAAAAAATGACCATGCGGAGAGAACCGCTGTTGCCTCCTTTGCCCCCTTTGCCGTTTATGCCGGAAGAGGCTTCTGTAAAAGCCGCCCATGAAGG
>JAIROQ010000093.1 GCA_031257455.1 Prevotellaceae bacterium
TAATCGCGGAAAAACGTTTTATTTCAGCCTGTGCTGGGAAAATACGCGCGGCAAAAAAGGGCCGTTCAGCCCCATCATCAGCGCAATTATTCCGTAAATAGAAAATAAGAAGCATGGAAACCGCCGTCCCGTCAGGGACGGAATGTTGGTAGAAAATAAGAAGTATGGAAACCGCCGTCCCGTCAGGGACGGAATGTAAAAATAGGTAACAATAAAAATTATATATATGGCAAATACCTACACACAAATTCATATACATGGCATTTTTGCCGTACAAAACCGTATTTCATTAATTGATAAATCGTGGCGGGAGGAATTGTACAAATATATAACCGGCATTGTGCAAAATCACGGACATAAAATATTGCAAATTGGCGGAATGCCTGACCATATACATATTTTGTTCGGTATGCGGCCTGTGGAATCATTATCCAATTTGATGCAAGCCCTAAAGGGCGAATCGTCCGAATGGATAAACAAAAGTCGTTTAGTAATGGGACATTTTTCGTGGCAAGAAGGTTATGGCGCATTTTCGTATTCCAAATCACAATTGAACGGTGTTATACAATATATAATCAATCAATCCGAGCATCATAAAAAACGTGATATGGTGGCAGAATACATTGATATTTTAAAAAAATTCGATGTTGAATATAATGAGAAATATGTTTTCAAACCGATTGCATGATATTCTACCAACATTCCGTCCCTGACGGGACGGCGGTCTCTACGCCTCTCATTTTTTACCGACATTCCGTCCCTGACGGGACGGCGGTCTCTACGCCTCTCATTTTTTACCAACATTCCGTCTCTGACGCAACGGACGGCGGTTTCTACGCCTGCCGGGTGTGCGAAGGTACGGTTTAATCCGAAATAGTAAGTTTTCAGGCGGCAGATAATTCAGGCTGTTTCCCGATTATTAAAAAAACACAGAAACATCCATAATAATAGCCCATGTATTGCAATTCGGGTTAATAATGTTTCTGTGTCCTGCCGCGTTTACGGGCTTGCAGGTGGTATGGAATTTTTCTCTTATCTTTGGGAAAATAAAATTGTTTTTTCAAAAAATAAAATAATATGCGTGAATTTACATGGGTTGCCGGCGGTACGGGTTTTATTTTCCTTATGACCTGTTTGGGTGCGGCAATGGTTTTTTTCTTCCGGAAACGTACCGGCCGGATGATGCAGACGCTTTTTCTCGGTTTTGCCGCCGGCGTGATGATTGCCGCCGCCGTATTCGGGTTATTGTCTCCGGCCATTGAGGAAGCGGAAGCCATGGGGTCTGCCGGCTGGTTGCCCGCTGCCGGCGGCTGTATGCTCGGGGCGCTTTTCCTGTTCGGCCTTGACAGATTAATTCCGCACCTGCATCCGGCAACCAATGTGCAGGAAGGTTTGTCGTCCTCCATGAAACGCACGACCCTGCTCGTGTCGGCGGTTACGCTGCACAATATTCCCGAAGGAATGGCGGTGGGACTTTCGTTTGCGCTGGCTGCGCAGCACAGCGGCGAGCCGGCGATGTATGTGTCGGCGGTGGCGCTGGCCCTGGGGATAGGCATCCAAAATTTTCCCGAAGGCGCGGCTATTTCGCTGCCGCTCCGGCAGGAGGGAATGAAAGCGGGAAAGGCGTTCTTATGGGGCTGCGCTTCGGGTATGGTAGAACCGGTGTTCGGTTTTATCATGGTATTCCTGGCCGGTTGCATTGCGCCGTGGATGCCCTGGCTGCTGGCCTTTGCTGCGGGGGCCATGTTGTATGTGGTGATTGAAGAACTCATCCCCGAAGCGCATTTGGGCGAGCATTCCAATGCGGGGACGTTGTCGGTAATGGCCGGCTTTGTGCTGATGATGATACTGGATGTGGCTTTGGGATGATGCGCCATCCGTTTCCCGGAACTTTTCCGGCAGTGATAACGATTATTTCAGAATACTTCCGCCATCATGCAGCGGACGCTACCGCCGCCGTTGCGTTCGATAGTGGGAACAGCCGGTGAAAGCAGCCCGTTGTATTTTTCCAGTGCGCCGGTTTGTGCGGGCGTCAGCGCATGGCGCGCCGTATCGGAAAGTATTAGAAAGCGTTTCCCGGAGCGGTTTTGGAGTTGCAGCATATTGCCGGCAAAAGCGGCCATTTGCGCAAAAGTTATCGGTACAATTTCTTTACCTGTTTCCGTTAATGTGTTCACCAGCGCGGCCTGCTCCCGTTTATCCGTAATACTTTCCAGACAGACTACGGCAAAATCTTCCGCCACGCACAGCATCACATTGGTGTGGTAAACGGCCTGCCCGTTGGCGTCCGTAGCATGGAACAGTACCGGCGAAAAGTGCATCTGCCGGCAAAAATCATACAGCGCTTCTTCGTCCGTGCGTGGCGAAAGGCAGGCATACGCTATCTGCCGGCGGCGGTCAAACACCATGCTGCCCGTGCCTTCTAAAAAGAGGCCGCGCGTTTCGTAATGCGTAAAATCAATGCATCGCCGGATGGCAAAAGTATTTTTTATGGCATTTAGCGCTTTGCGCTCCTGCCGCCGGTTTCCGGCAAACATCGGGTACAGGCAGGCAATGCCGCCGGGATGAAACGAAATCCAGTTATTGGGGAAAATGGCGTCCGGCGTATGCGGCGCAGGCGTGTCGTCAAAGACGGTTACGGCTATATCGTGCGCTTCCAGCAGGGCTACAAAGGCGTCAAATTCTTTCAATGCCCCGTCCTGCGCATTCTCGCCGCCGTTTTGCTGGAAGGTATTGTTTACCGCCGTTTCCGCATTGTAGCCGAAACGTACGGGACGTATCATCAGTATTTGCGAGGCAATCATAAATCGGCAATCATTTTTTGAACAACTACTATTATATGTTCTAATTTATTTTTGATAATCCAATATACTTGTTCCGCATCAATGCTAAAATAATGATGTGCGATAATATCTCGAAAACCTTTAACTCCCAACCAATCGATTTCGGAATATTTAGACAGTAACTGCCCGTGCGTAATTTTATCAAGATTTTTCACACTCTCTCCTATGGCCATAAACAACATACAAATACCGTCTAATTTTTCCATACCATCCGGAGAGTTTGTAAAATCAGCCGCCTCGTGTATGTTGGCCGACCGGCTTTGTATTTTTATTAAGGCAACTTCTATCTGTTTAAGAATAGCTGCTACTAATTCTTTGTCATACATAGAGACCATCTTTTTCAATATGTTTTTTTAATAACGTATTCATAGCGTCATGCAACCGCACGATATCAACTTTGCAATGAGTGATTTTTTCCACTTCTTCTTTTATATGTACCAAATAAAAAGGATTAGGCGTAGCCATTTGAACGAATATATCCAAATCGCTGCCGGGTTGCTGTTCGTTTCGTGCCGTAGAGCCAAAAATACCCATTGCGAGAATGCCGTATTTAGCGGCAGCCTGTTCTTTATAATGATGCAATAACGTAATATAGTCTTCGCGGTTCATAAATATCAATTAAAAGATGTAACCGATTTTTTGATGATGCTTACCGCTTCGTGTATTTGCGCTTCGGTAATTACTAACGGCGGGGCAAAGCGGATGATATGGCGATGGGTGGGCTTTGCCAGTAATCCGTTTTCCGCCATTTTCAGGCATACGTCCCATGCTTCCTTTCCGTTTGCCGGTTCGATGACGACCGCATTCAGCAAGCCTTTCCCGCGTATGGCGCGAATCATCGGCGAATGCAGTTCCGCCAGTTGTTCGCGTAAAATTTTTCCTAAACGGTCGGCGCGTTCCGCCAGCTGTTCGTCCCGCACTACTTCCAGCGCCGCTACCGCTACCTTGCAGGCCAGCGGGAAGCCGCCGAAAGTAGAGCCGTGTTCGCCCGGGCGAATGGTCAGCATCACCTCGTCATCGGCAAGTACGGCCGACACCGGCAATACGCCGCCGGACAGGGCTTTTCCGAGTATCAGCAAGTCGGGGCGCACGTTCTCGTGGTCGCAGCACAGGAGGCGGCCGGTACGCGCAATGCCGGTTTGCACTTCGTCTGCCACAAAAAGCACGCGGTGTTTTTTACATAAACCGGCACATGTTTTCAAATAGCCGCTGTCCGGGACGAATACGCCCGCTTCGCCCTGTATAGGCTCTACGAGAAAGGCGGCGATACGGTCGCCCTGTTCGTTTAATACGCGTTCCAGCGCGGCGGCATCGTTATACGGGATTTTTATAAACCCGGGCGTGAACGGGCCAAACCGGGCATACGCATCGGGGTCGCTGGACATGGACACCACACTGATGGTGCGCCCGTGGAAATTGCCTTCGCAAACTACTACGACCGCTTCGTTCTCGGGAATATTCTTTTTTGCGTATCCCCAACGGCGCGCCAGTTTTAATGCCGTTTCCACCGCTTCGGCGCCGGTGTTCATGGGCAATACCCGCTGGTATCCGAAATATTCGGTAACATATTTTTCGTATGTTCCCAAACAGTCGTTGAAAAAAGCGCGCGAAGTCAGGCACAGTTGTTGCGCCTGCTCCGTAAGCGCCTGCACGATTTTCGGATGACAGTGCCCCTGGTTCACCGCCGAATAGGCCGAAAGGAAATCAAAATACTTTTTCCCTTCCACATCCCACACATAAACGTCTTTCCCGCGTTCCAGCACCACCGGTAGCGGATGATAGTTGTGTGCGCCGAAGCGGTTTTCCAAATCCATATAAAAACGGCTCGAAGCATTCACCCCGTCCCCCGGAGAAGAGCCGGCTGCAGCAGTTGTGTTATTTTCCATTTTTTTAGTCGGTTTAATTCTTAATTTCTAATTTCTAATTTCTAATTCATCCCCAGCGTCAGCTTAAATCTTTAAATCTTTAAATCTTTAAATTCCTCGCTCATTTTTTCCATTGCTTCATAAAATTCTTTGCCGAAACGGTAAATAAGCGGCTCGCGGAGGAAACGGAATACCGGCATATTTTCTTCCCTGCCTTTTGCCTGCGCCGCCCCGCATAAATGTTGCCGGTCATAATTTAATCCGATATTTTCCTTGAGCCGTTGCAGGCGGACAGGATACAACCAGCAGGAAATCGGTTTGCGGAAAGTCGTTTTTCCCTCGCGGCAGGCGCGTTCAATGGCGCAATAACAAATATTTTCCTTGTCAAAACAGGAATAGGCGCATTCCCTGTTTGCGATGAGCGGCGTGCTTAATTCATTTTCAAAATCGACCACCGCCACACCCTGCTTTTCCACCGCCTTGACGCCTTCGGGCTTCATGTACGCCACGAAGCGGGGATATTCTTTTTTCAAAATTTCTACTTCGGCAGGTTCCAACGGCGCGCCACTGTCGCCATACACGCAACAAATGCCGGCGCACTGCGCAAGGTCACATGCAAAGTATTGTTGCCACAAGTCGGCGCTAATCAATTTATCGTCTATCTGTACAATGGATGTCATGGCTTCTCATTGCCGGTAAAAACCGGTCGAACAAAAGTACGCAAAAAAGCGAGCTTCTGCAAATGGGAGTGATTTATTTGGAGATTTGGAAATGTGCTAATGTGCCAATATGACTAATTGGGCTTACGCCACCGCGCTTGCCGCAACTTACGACTTACAACTTACGACTAAACCACATCAATTTCCGAAGACGAGGGCGTCATTTCCGAAGTAGTCCACTTTTACGGGCTGTTCCTTGTTGATTTTGGCTGCGAGGATTTGTTTTGCAAGTTCATTCAGCAGTTCGCGTTGCAGGACGCGCTTCACCGGACGAGCGCCATAGGCCGGGTCATAGCTCTTGGAGGCCAGGTAATCGAGGGCATAGTCCGATATTTCCAATTGCACGCCATTGCCTGTTTCGAGCATTTTCCGGACGCCATCCAGTTGCAGCTGTACGATATTGCGGACGTCATCCCGGGTGAGGGGGCTGAACATGATAATATCGTCAATGCGGTTGAGAAATTCCGGGCGAACGGTTTGTTTGAGGGTCTCCATGACTTCGGTTTTGGTTTGTTCCAACAGTCGTTCGCGGTTGGCGTCATTGAGTTTTTCCATGTTTTCCTGAATAAGGTGGGAGCCGGCATTGGAGGTCATAATGATAATCGTGTTCTTGAAATCGACCGTCCGGCCTTTGTTGTCGGTCAGGCGGCCGTCATCAAGTACTTGCAGGAGGATATTGAATACGTCCGGGTGGGCTTTTTCGATTTCGTCCAGCAGTACGACCGAATAGGGCTTGTGCCGGACGGCTTCGGTGAGTTGGCCGCCTTCGTCATAGCCGACATAGCCGGGGGGCGCGCCCACGAGGCGGCTTACGGAATGGCGTTCCTGGTATTCGCTCATGTCGATGCGGGTCATCAGGTTTTCGTCATTGAAGAGGAACTCCGCCAAAGCCTTTGCCAGTTCGGTTTTCCCAACTCCTGTCGTGCCGAGGAAGAGGAACGACCCGACAGGCCGTCTGGCGTCCTGCAATCCGGCACGGCTGCGGCGCAGGGCATCGGATACAGCCCGGATGGCTTCTTCCTGCCCGATGACGCGCTTGTGCAAATCGGTTTCCATGCGGACTAATTTTTCGCGTTCGCTTTGCAGCATCTTCGACACGGGGATGCCCGTCCACTTGGCTACAATCTCCGCGATGTCTTCGGAATCGACTTCTTCATCGACCAGGTTGGTATCGGTTTTCCGCTTATTCAGCCGTTCGATTTCCTTTTCGGCTTCGACTATTTTCCCGTAGCGGATTTCGGCTACCGTGCCATAGTCGCCGCGCCGTTCGGCTTCTTCGGCTTTGAATTTTAATTCTTCAATCAGCTGTTTATTTTTCTGGATGGCGTCAATCAAATCTTTTTCTTCCTGCCAGCGGGCGCGCTGGGCATTGCGCTGTTCGTTGATGTCGCTGATGACTTTCGAGAGGTCGTCCACTTTCTGGGTATCCCCTTCGCGTTTGATGGCTTCGCGTTCAATTTCCAGCTGGCGCACCTTGCGGTCGAGTTCGTCAATAGCCTGTGGGACGGAATTCATCTCCAAACGCAAGCGTGCCGCCGCCTCGTCAATCAGGTCAATCGCCTTGTCCGGCAGGAAACGCGAGGTGATATACCGGGTCGAAAGTTCCACAGCGGCAATGATAGCGTCATCTTTGATGCGCACCTTATGGTGGTTTTCGTAGCGTTCCTTTAAGCCGCGCAGGATGGAAACAGTGTCTGCCTGCGAAGGCTCATCGACCATGACCATTTGGAAACGGCGTTCCAGTGCTTTGTCTTTTTCAAAATATTTCTGGTATTCATCCAGCGTGGTAGCGCCTACGGCACGCAGTTCGCCGCGTGCCAGCGCCGGTTTCAGGATATTGGCGGCATCCATAGCGCCTTCGCTTTTTCCCGCGCCGACTAAGGTGTGTATTTCATCAATAAATAAAATGATTTCGCCATTCGCCGCCACGACCTCGCGTACCACCGCTTTCAAGCGTTCTTCAAATTCGCCCTTGTATTTTGCGCCGGCAATCAACGCCCCCATGTCCAACGAAAAAACCTGCTTGGATTTCAAATTCTCCGGCACGTCCCCGATGACAATACGGTGCGCCAATCCTTCGGCAATAGCGGTTTTTCCGACACCCGGTTCGCCCACCAATATCGGGTTATTCTTTGTCCGGCGGCTCAGGATTTGCAACACGCGGCGTATTTCATCATCGCGGCCGATAACGGGGTCGAGCTTCCCGCTACGCGCCTGTTCATTCAGGTTCACGGCATACCGGTTGAGGGAATCGAATGTTTCCTCAGCCGACTGGCTATCCACCTTCGCGCCCTTGCGGATGCCGGCAATAGCCGCTTTCAGGTCTTTTTCATTCATGCCGCTGTCCTTCATCAGTTGCGCTACGGTATCATTATTTGCCAGCAGCCCTATCAACAAATGTTCGACCGACACGAACTGGTCGCCCATGCCGGCGGCGGTTTCCCGGGCTTTTTGCAGGGCGCGGCCGGCATCGGCGCTCAAGTAAGGGTCGCCGCCCGACACCTTGCCATAGCGCGCCACCAGCTCATTCACCTTGGCCGACAGCGCAGGCACGACCACGCCGAGTTTGCGCAACAACAACCCCGTGATACCTTCCGTATCATTGAGCATCACGCGCAGCAAATGCCCCGTATCCACAGCCTGATTGGAATTATTTTGGGCTAATGTGATAGCCGCCTGCACGGTTTCCTGTGCTTTGATGGTATAATCATTCAAGTTCATAATCATTCTCCTTTTTCCACCAGCTGTTGCAAATTCTTTGCCAAACGGAAAGAAAATGACAGAATGACATATGTGCTAATGTGACTAATGTGCTAATGTGACTAATTGGGCTTACGCCACTGCGCTTGTCGCGACTTACGACTTACAACTTATGACTTATGACTTATGACTTAAATTAACCGCTAATCATTAACCATGATATTTGATAATTAATATTTCGGCGGCATTGCCGCTGTGGTAAATTAACGGACGCAGCGGGCTCGGCCGCCTAT
>JAIROQ010000144.1 GCA_031257455.1 Prevotellaceae bacterium
GGGCTGCTGCTGTCGTATGCCGTGTCGTCGTTCCTGAACTGGCCGTTTATGGTCAGCGGCATGTCCATCAGCATGTCGTTTCTGGTGTGCGCGGCCACCGGCATCTTCTTCGGGTGGTACCCCGCGCGAAAGGCCGCCTCGCTCGACCCCATCAACGCCCTGCGGTACGAGTAGGATTTGCTAATGTGATGATGTGATGATGTGACAATGTGCTAATGTGACTAATTACAGATTTACGGATTTACGGATTTACGGATTTGGCTGACGCCACTAACCTTAAACCTTAAACTTAAAACTAACCACTAAATTGCGCCTGTCGCAAATCGAGCATCGAAAAGTCGAGTATCGAGTATCGAAAAGTCGCATATCACAACCTTAAACCTTTTTTGAAAAAATCATTATCTTTGCATCGTTATAGCTTAAAACAAAAATAGTATGAAATAGTAAGATAAACGCGCGTTTCCGTCAGGGGAAACAGACATATTCAGCGTAAGCTTAAATCTTGTGATTGGGATCTGGACAATTTCAATACTACCAGGAATAAAGTTGAAACGCTCATGAGTAATCGTGAGCTTTATTTTGTTATTTGGTAGTACAGGCCGTCCAGAGCCCCAATCACAAGTAAAAAGATATAAGTTCGCGATTTTTCTTTTGAAGAAACGCGTGAACCCTGCGAAAAACAAAGATAAATTTCATCCAATACCTGCTAAATTTATGAACAAAAACAAACGTACAATCCTGCTTAATATCCTCTGGATTGCCATTAGCGCTATTATTTGCGTAGCTGTTTTCCTGATGTAAAGATTTCAAGCGCAAATTAGTTGAAAATTGAAAGTTGAAAGTTGAAAATGGCGACAAGCGCACTGTCTCCTGACGAAAAGTCGAGTATCGAATATCGAAAAGTCGAGTATCGAATATCGGTATATCTAAATAAGGGAATTTTTTTGTATATTTACGCGTTTTTTTGAAAATGACATTTAATCCAAACGACATAGGACAACCGAACGGAAATTATTTCGCCCTTCCGTATTCCATGGAGGAAGCGGAATTGGCGTTGATTTCCGTACCGTGGGACGTGACCGTATCTTTTCGTTCCGGCGCTGGCCGCGCTCCGCAAGCTATATTGGAAAACTCGGCGCAGGTCGATTTATTCGATGCGGATGTGCCGGAAGCATGGAACATAAAAATCGGCACAGTTCCCCTGAACGGGCAATTGGCCGCGGACAATAAAAAATTCCGCGAAATGGCTGAAAAAATAATTACAGCCCTGGAACGGGGTGTTATGCCGGAAGCAGCAACGGATAAACTGGAAAAAGTCAATGCGGCATGCGCGGCAATGAATGATTATGTCTATCGCGAAACACAAAAACAATTGGCGGCGCACCGTATTCCAGCCATCATCGGCGGGGAACACAGCGTGCCGCTGGGCGCGTTACGTGCATTATCGGACGTATATGACGATTTCGGCATCCTGCATATCGATGCACATGCCGACCTGCGCGAAGCCTATGAAGGATTTACTTATTCACATGCTTCGATCATGTATAATGCTTTGCAGTCGGACGGTGTGAAACGCCTCGTACAGGTGGCTGTCCGCGACTACTGCTCCGCCGAAGCGGAACGGATGCGGCAAGACGGGCGTATCACGGTATTTCCCGATATGCTGTTGCACGAAGCGGCTTTCAACGGGAAAACATGGGCGGCGCAGACGGCGGAAATTTTGCAACCGCTGCCGCAAAAAGTATATGTCAGTTTCGACATAGACGGTTTGTCGCCGGACTATTGCCCGAACACGGGAACGCCTGTGCCGGGCGGTTTATCGTATGCACAGGCGGTTTATTTGTTGAAGCAACTGGTATTGTCGGGACGCCGGATTATCGGGTTCGATTTGTGCGAAACCGCACCGGACGCCAATGACGCCAATATTGCCAGCCGCCTTTTGTTCAAACTTTGTTGTTACGCTCATTGGGCGGCAGTGAAATAAAACAAACCAAAAAATTATAAACTAAAAAAAGAAAAAAAATGAAAACAGTTAAAATGTTCTTAATTGCTTCGGGGTTGGTATTGCTGACGGCCGAAGGTTGCGCACAAAAAAAAGCAGTGGAAGGCGCTACCGCTGCACAGATTGACTCCGTCAGCTATGCGCTGGGCATGGATTTGGGACGGAGTTTGAAACAATCCAATTTGGAAGCCGTTGATTTGGGCGTGATGATTAAAGCCATCAACGATGTATTTAATGAAAAGCCGTTGCGCTTTGACGAAATGCAGTCCCAAATGATTATCCGCAATTTTTTAACCCAACAGCAGGATTTTAAAAAGAACAAAAATCTGGAAGAAGGGAAAAAATTTCTGGAAAAAAACAAAGAAGACGCCGATGTAGTAACATTGGAAAGCGGCTTGCAGTACAAGATTATTACGCCGGGTGACGGCGCTAAACCCACTTCTGCCGAAGATACGGTGAAAGTTAATTACCGCGGCACTTTGCTTGACGGCACGGAATTTGATTCGTCTTACAAACGCGGCGAACCTATCGAATTTCCTTTGAACGGCGTTATCAAAGGCTGGACGGAAGGCCTGCAACAATTGAGCGAAGGCACAAAAGCCATTCTTTACATTCCTTCCGATTTGGCTTACGGCGAACGGGGACCGGGAGAAATAGGCCCCAATGCCACATTGATTTTTGAAGTAGAACTGTTGGAAGTAAAACCGGCACAAAAATAAACGCTATGGCACTCGAAATAATAGGCAAACTGATAAGAAAACTGCCCCTGATAAGTGGTACTTCTGCCAACGGTAGTTGGAGCAGGCAGGAAATCATTATCGAAATACCCGGGCAATATCCCAAAAGCGTATGTATATCGCTATGGGGCGACCGTGTGAACGATGCGGTGAAATATATCGAAGGCGACATATTGAAAGTGAGTTTCGACTTGCAATCGCGCGAATACAACGGACGTTGGTA
>JAIROQ010000146.1 GCA_031257455.1 Prevotellaceae bacterium
CTGACCGACGCCGGGGAACTTGCGCCGGCAGTAGCAAAGAGCTGGGAAGCGGAAGTAGAGGCGGCTATCATCACGCAGATGACGGCGGAGGGTAATCTGGGTAACGACCCGACCAATCCAAACGACGACGGGGTACAATGCTTTATTGACTACGCGCAGAACGTAGCAGCGACAAGCAAAGTAGCCGTTTCCTTAAAAGTGAAGCCCTACGGCTATGCGAAGTATATAGATGTTAAATTGGGCTTTTTAATTAACAAATAACAATGGCAAACATTAACGGACGACAATACGAATTTGCAGACTTGACGCTGATTTTGGGCGGCAGGGATGTAACGGGATTTCGAGGCATAAAATATGGCTCGTATCAGGAAAAGGAACATTTGTTCGGCAAAGGCAACAAGCCTATCAGTATCCAAAAGGGTAATATTACCTATACGGGCGAACTGACGGTTACGCAGAGCGAACTGGAGACATTGAAAGCCTCCGGCGGCGGCTCTGTTCTTGGGCTGTCGCTGAATGCGGTGGTCTGCTACGGCAACCCCGCCAACGGCGATGCGCTGATAACGGATAAACTGTTCGGCATCCAGTTCACGGAGGAACCGAAAGAAATTAAACAGGGCGATAAGCAGATGGAAATTGTGCTGCCGTTCCTTTTCATGGATGTGAAGTACCAGACAGCCTAAAGGGTTGTTGATTTGTTGAACTGTTGAGTTGTTGAACTGTTGAACTGTTGAACTGTTGACGCGCCAGCAAATAAACAAATAAACAATTCAACAGTTAAACAACTAAACAAATCAACAAATAAACAGTTAAACAGTTAAACAACTCAACAAATAAACAAATAAACAATTAAACAAATGGAAGCAACAAAAGAACAAATTGCAAAGTGGAAAGAAGAACACGGGAAATTGTACTGCATCAAAGTGGACGATAAAGTCTGTTACTTGAAAAAACCTACCCGCAAGACAATGGGCTATGCGATGGTTGCCGGCAAGACAAATCCCATAAAATTTAATGAGGTGTTGTTAAAAGACTGCTGGCTGGGCGGCGACGAGGTGATTAAAACGGACGATGAACTGTTTTTCTCCGTGTCTTCCAAATTCGGCGAACTGGTAGATACGAAGGAGGCGGAACTGGTGGAGTTGTAGAGGCTGCGGGGGTAGATGAAAGCCGGGAGTGGTTGCGGATAGCCAACGCGCAGTTGCGATACTACCTGCATATTGCCGACCCCGACAGCCTGAGCGATGAAGACTGGGCGGCTCGTATTAAGGAACTCGAATGGATACGGGAACAGGAGGCAAAGGGAAAGAAGAAATCAAGCTCTTTTTAATCGAGTTTGATTTCGCCTTTTATAATGATGTTTATATTGTCAGGTTTGGGATTGTGAAGGTCTAAAACCCCACCCGGAGAGGGAGTGTTGAGCAACCTTTCAAAAGCAGAAAGTTTTTTACCCCTTGCCGCCTTCCTTTCCGCTTTCGCACTCTTGCCGGCAATCCAAAAAAGGAATATTGTAGCTATGATAAATGAAAACATCTTTTTATTATTAAGTAGTAGCAAAAATAATAAAAAAAAATGAATAAAACAAATAAATCTACATTTCTATGGCTAATAACATATTGACATATACTATTAATCTCAATGGCAATGCTACACAGGGCATTTTGTCCATTTCCAAAGCCGCAAAAACGGCGAATACGTCCATGGCGAAATTGGAGAGGTCAGCCCATTTAGTTGCCAATATCGGTTTTGCCTATCAACATGCAATGGCTGTCGTAGGTAAATTCACCGCGGCCATGGATAAGTGCGTTAAGGCCTACGAAATGCAGGCGGTGGCGGAAAAGAAGTTGGAGACGTTGATGCGTAACAATATCGGGGCAACAGATGCGCAGATACAAAGCATTAAGGATTTGACTGCCGCGCAGCAGAAATTGGGCGTTATTGGGGATGAAATACAGTTAGCCGGCGCGCAGGAACTGTCCACCTATCTGACGAAAACGGAACACCTGCAAAAACTCATTCCGGCGATGAACGACATGCTGGCGCAACAGTACGGGCTGAACGCCTCGCAGGAACAGGCGGTAACCATTGCGCAGATGATGGGTAAAGTATTGGACGGACAGGTGGGCGCATTAAGCCGCTACGGGTACCGTTTTGATGAAGCGCAGGAAAAGGTATTAAAGTTCGGAACCGAGGAACAAAAAGTAACCATGCTTTCCGGTATTCTGCAAAAGTACGTAGGCGGCGTGAATGCCGCCTTAGCAGCTACGCCGGAGGGTAAGTGGAAACAGCATCAGAATAATGTGGGCGACCTGCGGGAACGCATCGGCGGACTGTTTGTCGCCATCCGGGACGCGCTGTTTCCCGCGTTTGAAGCCATAAGTAACATTGTACAGCGACTGACTGCTTATTTTGAAGAGCATAAACAGGCGATAATGGGCGTGGCGGAAACGGTAGGCAATATCCTGTCCGGCGCGTTCAATGTCGTCGGCGGGGCGATTATGTTCGTGGTGGAACACTGGAAAGCCTTTACCGCCGCAATAGTGGCATGGAAGGTGGTAACGATACTGTCCATGTCGCATTTTGCCAAACTCCGGCTATTGGCTATGGCACATACAAAGGCATTAAATTTCTGCACCGGCGCGACCAATTTATTCACGGCGGCATCAAAAAAATTAAAATTAGCTTTTGACGCGCTCTCGCGGCATCCGTGGCTCATAGCCATAACAGCAGCTATCGGAATAACGGTAGCCCTTGTGAGTGCATTCCGAAAGTTCAATAAAGAGCAGAACGCCGCACGGGATGCGGTGAACAGCGTGGCGGCGAAAATAGGCGTAGAACAGTACAACTTGAATAAACTGTTCGATGCAATGAAGAAAACCTATCCTGAAAGTGAGAAACGGAAAACTTTAATTGACAAACTGAACGCCCAATATCCGGGTCTGTTGAAAAATCAAAACCTGCTTAAAGGAAGCATTGAAGACATTACAAAAGCGCAGGAGGATGCCAATAAGGCATTGGCGGATAATATATTTTTACAGGCATACAAGGAAAAAGTAGAAAAATTAGAGAAAAAGGTAAACGATAAGCGATTTGAATTATTTAACTACGCAGAAGGACTCGAAACCGTTCCAAGCGAGTTGATACCATCTATTTATAATATAATCAGTGAAGAGGCGGCTAAACAAAAAACGGTTACATATAAAGGTGTTTCCGGCGCACAGACGGCTTTGGCAGTAGATGACAGAATTACCAGTTTGAGCAGAAGAATGCAAGAATTGTTGGGCGATATTCAAGCAGGTGAATTGTATAAACTGGCGATTGGTATATTTTATAATGAGGCGGAAAAAAATAAAACACTGGCGGCGTTGCGGCGTTTCGGGAAAAGTTTAGGAATATCCGATGATTTAATGGATTTTGCTAATGGTGGCTTATTGCCCGGCGGCGACGGCAGCGGAACCAATCCGCTTGGCGGCACATCGGAGGCTATTGCCACCGGCGGGACGCGGAACACGACCGTGAATATTCATCTGGGAAAGATGCAAGCAGCGGAGCAAATCACGTTCAGCGGCGGAATGAGCGAAAATATAGGTGATATTAGACGATTAGTGGAGCAGGAGATGTCCCAGGTATTGGGAATGGCAGAAACAGCGGCATAATGGAATTTACGGATTTACAGATTTACGGATTTACAGATTTGGCTGGCGCGTCAGCCAATTAGAAATCAAAAATTAGAAATCAAAATGGCAATATATTTTAATCATGCATTAGGATTTGAGTTACCGTTTTATTGGTTGCAAAATCAAGAAGTGGTGCGGCGGGTAAAGGAAAATGAAATCCGCCGGCTAAATGATATTTGGGTGCCTGGTGCGGAAAATAATGTAAAGCCGGAAGAGTTGAAGGGTATATTGCATTTTGACGAAGTGAAAATAAAACTAAGCGATGAAGACGACAGCAAGTGGTGGACGTTGCCACTCGACCCCGTTATTTCTGTGAATGGAAAAAACACTATCATTCGCCGGCATGTGCTGAAAGTGGACAATAACAAAGACGGTACCCGCCGGGGAACGGTGAAGGAACTGTGGAGCCAGGACGACTATGAGGTGAATATTGCCGGCGTGCTGATAGGCGCGGGCGACCTGCCGGAAGAGGAACTGCGCAAGCTGCGCGGTTACATGGAGGCGCGCAAGGTGTTGAATATTCAGAGCCGGTTGCTGGGACTGTTCGGTATTACGCGGCTGGCGATAGAGGACTATTCGCTGCCCTTTACCAAGGGCATGGAAAATCAGATGTACACGATAAAGGGGTATTCTGACGATATGGAGGAATTACTAATAGAGGATGAATAAGGACTGTAATGTACGCGATGGAATATAAGATAAAGGTGGGTAACTATACGCTACGGATGCTGGACAGCGTAACGGTGGTGAAGTCGGTGGAGAATTTAGCCGACACAGCGACCATTGTGCTGCCCGGCACGCATATTAACCGCGCATTGCATATTGAGGACAAAGTAAAGGCAGGCGACCCGGTGGAAAT
>JAIROQ010000167.1 GCA_031257455.1 Prevotellaceae bacterium
CAAGCCGCCGCAAATAATATTTGCGGCGGCTTGTTTTCTTTTTCGCAATTTTTAAGTTGCTTTCTGGTGATCCGCCCGGGGCTCGAACCCGGGACCCCAACATTAAAAGTGTTGTGCTCTACCAGCTGAGCTAGCGAATCGTTCCGGCGCTTTTTTCAAAAGCGGATGCAAAGGTAGTATTTTTTTCAGAAGTATCAAAACAAAATTTCACCTACTTCCCGAATTGTTGTAATTTCAGTTCGGTTAGCACACGTTTGGTGTCAAGCGTAAAGTCGCTTGACATAATCCATGTATAGTAGGTCGGTTCGTCTTTCAGTACGTCCGTCAGGCGCTTGCCTTTGTGTTTGCCGAAAGTAATCACCGCTTCCCCGCTATCATTAAGTACAAAGCGGCCGGCATAGTCCAGCAGGCGTTTGTCGTTGGACAATGCGGCAAGGTGCGCCATATCGTTTTGTATGGTTTCATATTTATCCAATTGCGCCTGCAATACTTCGTATGTAGCCCGCGTGTCGGCTTCGGCGCTGTGTGCGTTCTCCAATATTTTATGGCAATAAAATTTATATGCGCCGGAGAGCGTACGCGGTTCCATTTTATAAAAAATAGCCTGTACGTCTATCAGCTTGCGTTTACGGAAATCGAAGTTCACGCCGGCGCGGATAAATTCTTCGGCCAAAATGGGAATATCGAATTTCAGTGAATTGTAGCCGGCAATATCACAACCTTCCATGTAAGCCGCCAAACTTTTTGCCACTTCGGGAAAGGTCGGGCAGCCGGCTACATCGGCGTCACTGATGCCATGCAATGCTTGCACGGCTTTCGGAATAGGAATAGTCGGATTGAGACGGCGCGTTTTACATTCTTCGCTGTTATCGGGTAATATTTTCAGGATGCTTATTTCTACAATACGGTCTCTCGCAATGTCCAGACCGGTGGTTTCCACATCAAAAAAAACGATAGGGTTCTTCAGATTTAATTTCACGGCAATAATGTGGATAAAGTTGCTTTTAACTCTTCTATTGAGACGTCTTTCAGGATAATTTTTTTCTCGTTATCCAATAGATAGATGGTCGGGATAGCGTGAATGTCGTATTTTGCATAGATATTTTCCGTGTCATCCGGCGACCAGACATTTATCCAGTCGAACTGATATTGCTCGGTAATGTAGGGCAGCCAGTCGGTTTTGGTTTTGTCCACATACACGGCATATACCTGCAATCCTTTGTTGCGGTATGCCTGATAGGTGTCCCAAAGGATGGGGGTTACCATAGCGCAAGTTCCGCACAACGGATTGAAGAAATACAACACCGTATAAGGCGACTGTACGTCATGCAGGGCGAAGAATTGCCCATTCGGGTCTTGCAGTTTCAAGTTGGTAGCAATTGCGCCGAAGGGATTTAATTTTTCCAGCCGCACGGCTTCTTTCAGTTTGTCGACATAGGCTGCGTCCGTCCACGTGTCGGCGTCCTGCACCACGTAGGTATCGGCAATATAGGGGGCAATAGGTTCTACTTCGGGATAGGGGGCATGGCGGAAAAAGTCGTAAAGGTTGCGTACCGTAAATTCATATACTTCCCGGTTCAGTTTGGTTTTACCAATCAAAAAATCGACCTGCGCCTGCAATACTTCTTTGTCCGGCGGAAGCACTTGCGAAAAATAGGTGGGGAATAAATTCGCCAGCACCGGCATGCGCAGTATGCGTGTGTCGGAGAAATCTACATTATCAAAAAAATGTTCTTTATAAAAGTTCATGAAATAAGCCTGCCGCAACGAATCGGGATTGGGCGACATGGGAGAGATATTTGGTTCCGGCGCTTCGGGTTCCTGCATGGAGCGGAAAAAGAACGACAGCGTTGTGCCGGGATAATTTTCCGAGAACGCATCGATACGTTCTTTTACTTGCCGGTTCAACTGCTGCATCTGGGACGTGATGGAATATGCCGAATCGGGATTTTGCCGGTAGAGTTGCATCCGTTCCTGCAACCGTTGGGCATGTTGCCGGATAGAACCGATAAAGCGCATATAGTCGGCAAAGCCTTCGTTTTCCGGCGACCCTTTCACCGCGAGCGATGGCGCTCCCTGCGCCGTATCGAATGTTACCGAAAACTGTTGCGGCGTTCCGGCGGTAATGAAGAAGTCAATGTTACTTTCTTCGACTTTTAGGCTATACATGCCGGCGGCCAGTGGCTGGTCGCCTTTGAACAGCGCTTTTCCGCCGGCGTCCAGCTGCAGCGAGTCGAATGCAGCGGATTCCGCATTCTCGTAGCGGCTCAGCCGCACCCAGGCATCCTGTTTAGCGCCGGTAATCTGTACTTCGATAGCATACCCCTTCAACGGAGCGGCGGTTTTCTTCTGCGAAGCAGCCATCCCCCACGTACTGCATAATAATACGGAAAGGGAAACAATAAGTAATTTTTTCATAATTTCTAATTTGATTTCTATTTTGATTTCTGATTTCTAATTTCTAATTTCTGACTGGCTGACACGCCAGCCAATTCTCCACTCTCCATTCTCCATTCTACCTCATACCTCCTCCTTGATGGGCTCGTTATCTATATAAAGTCCCAAGAGCTGCGACAATAAATCGTGGGACACGCGGCGGGCGATAATGGTTTTGTCCCTGTTCAGCAAAAATACCTGCGGCGTGGTGTTCACGCCATACCAGTCATGAAAACCTGTTTGCCGGTAAGGGTCCCATACATTTATCCAGTCTTCCAGCTGGTTTTCCTGTAAAAATTTCAACCATTCCTGTCCATTGCCCTGCGTATATACGCAAAAGGCCTGCAATCCCCTGTCCTTATATTTGACGTACACCTCATGCAGTTTCGGGACTTCCGTTTTGCAATGCCCGCAATTGGAGTCGAAGAAAATAAGCAACGTGTAAGGCGTTTGAATATCATACAGCGATACATATTCCCCCGTTATCATTTGCATTTTCAGGTCATGCGCTTTCATGTCCACCAGCGAATGGGCGTTGTAGTGCGCATATTCGCGGATGCTTTTCATAAAACTCGTGTCTTTCTCTGCCCATGCGGCCTGTCCCGAGAGGTAATAATTATTGATGATGTCAAGTACTACGGCCTCCATGCCCATCGCGTGCTCGGCGTTGATGGTATAGGTTTTCCACTGGATATAGGTGTTGAAAAGATGCCCGAGGCAGAACATGAACATCGTACTGTCGGCTTTGGCCAGTTCCAGTACGGCGTGTATTTGCGGGATAATGGAATCGGGGTGTTGAATAAGTTTGTTCTGGAAATAATATTCAAAATTCGGCTGGAATACCGGCGTATTCAGTAACCGGTTGTCGGAAAAATCAAGGTTGTCGAGATAATGGTTTTTTTCCCAGTTGTAATAATATACCCATCGCAGCGAATCGCGATTGCCGGCGTCTTCGGGAATATCCGGCTCGGGCGCTACGGCAGCCGGCTGCACTGCCCGCGCCATAGACGCCAGCAGTTTTCCCTGCCACTGGGTCATCACTTGCCGGGTATAGGCTTTTTCTTCGTCCGCGATAATCTTCAAGCTGTCGCGGGCGATGGCGACAAATGCCGTGTCTTCCTGCACCCGTTCGCGCAGGCGGTTACCGGCGCGCTGCCGTTGCCCGAGATATTTTTGGAAATCTAAAAACGCTACATTTTCCGGCGAGTTGGTATAAATAATATCTACCGATTTATCCTTATCTTTCTTGTAATGCACGCTGAACTGCTGGCTTTCATCGTCCGAAATAAGGAAGTCGCACAGCAGCACGCCGCCGGAAGCAAACAGGTACAAGCCGCCCGGCAACGGGGTATCTTTGGAAAACAGGGCGCGTCCCTGCGAATCGGTCAGCGCCGTATCGACTGCATATTTACTGTTGCCGCCATAACGCGCCAATAAAACAGTAGAATCTTTTTGTGCATCGTCAAGTAACAGTTCTATCCGGTAGCCTTGCCCGGCAACGAGTCCCGGAAAGAATGCCAGCATGGTCATTAAAAAAATAATCCGTCTATTCATAATACTAACTTCTGCTTATTCGCATGCAAATGTAGATAAATTTATTCAAAAAGCAAAAAAGTAGTTAATGGAGTTAGGGAAGTTAAAGGAGTTAAAG
>JAIROQ010000169.1 GCA_031257455.1 Prevotellaceae bacterium
TGGACATAGGCAATACGACTGTTAAAACAGCGCTGGCGGATAATGAAAAGCTGCTGGCGGTGCAGCAGCATGAAACCTTGACGGACGACATCCTGCAATCGCTGGTGCAGACCGGCAAACCGGATATGGCGGTAGTTGCGTCCGTGCGCAAAGACAGGGGTACCGTGAAAAAACAATTGCAGCCATACGTCAAAAAGATACTTTTCTGCACGCCGGCGATGCCGCTGCCTGTGCGCAATCTGTATGCCACGCCCGGCACGCTGGGCATCGACCGGCTGGCGGCGGCGGTGGGGGCGCATTATCTTTTTCCGCACCGCGAGTGCATGATTATTGATTGCGGTACGGCGATAACCATTGACTTTTTAAGCCGTCATGGCGAGTTTTCGGGCGGCAATATTTCGCCCGGCCTGCAAATGCGTTTTAAGGCTTTGCACCGTTTTACGGAGCAGTTGCCCATGGGCGCGGTTACCGGCAGCGCCGCGCCGGTGGGAACGACTACGCAGGAAGCCATTGAAGCCGGCGTAGTGCAGGGAATAGTGCATGAACTGGAAGGATACATGCAGGCGTATCCAGCCATGACAACCGTTTTTACCGGTGGCGATGCAATTTATTTTGTCAAAAGAATAAAAAACCCGATATTTGCAGTACCGAATTTGAATTTTACAGGACTTGCAAAAATAGCCGATTATAATGCATATATATAAAAAACTCACGCTGGCGGCATTTGGCTCGCTGTTCGTAACGGTGGCTACCGCTCAAAACAAAGACGCCGTTAATACTTTTACCCCTTATACGTTCTATGGCGTAGGCGACCTCACGCCCCCCGGACTTTCATATCATCGCGGCATGGGAGGTATCGGCATCGGTATGCGGAACAGCCGGACGATTAATTATCTCAATCCGGCGGCGCTCAGTGCGCAGGACACGCTGTCGTTCATGTTCGACTTCGGCGGCGAAATGCAAAACTACTACCTCTCCAATGGCGCACAAAGCAGCGTCAATAACAGCATAAACATGCACCACATGGCCATGAGTTTTCCCGTATGGGGAAAAATGGTTATGGCGCTGTTGGTGTCGCCCTACAGCAGCATCGGCTATGACGTCAGCCGGAAGGAAACGCGGCCGGAAATACTGGTGGAAAGCGGCGAGGCCATTTATTCCCATCAGGGCGAAGGCGGCCTGAACCAGTTGATGCTAAGTCTGGGCTATTCATTCGGGCGGCTGTCCGTAGGCGGGCAGGCGCAGTATATTTTCGGCTCTATCGACCGGTTCGACAATGTAAGTTTTACTAATGCCACAGGAATGTCGCAGGTGAACAGCGGCAAACTTATCAAGGCAAGCAATTTTGCTTTTGCATTAGGCGCACAGTACACGCAGCCTCTGGGGAAATACAGCCTGACGGCGGGCGTGGTGTACCAGCTTCGGAACAACATGCGGGTGGAAAAAACCAATTTCATCTACAGTATCGGCGGCATGGGTACCGATACATTGCGCTACGACAGTCAGCCGGACGCCCGCCTGTTAGTGCCGGCTTCTTTAGGCATTGGCATTACATTCGGCGAAGGGGCAAAATGGCTGGCCGGACTGGATTATACGTACAGGGACTGGACACATGCGGAGTTTGACGCGCCGTCTTCGCGGAGTTTCAAAGCCATGCCCGAACACATTATCCGCGCCGGTTTTGAATACACGCCCAACCGGTATGACATCCGTTATTTCCTCAAACGGTGGAGCTATCGCGGCGGACTGTTTTTTGAAAACACCTATCTGCAGTTCGACAACACCCGCATCAAAAACGCCGGATTGACGCTTGGAGTAGGCATTCCTGTCGGAAATACGAACAATGCGGTGAATATCGCCGCCGAACTGGGGCAGCGGGGAACTACCCGCAACGGTCTGATACGGGAACGCTACTGGAAAGTGTCGGTCAGCCTTAGCCTGTATGACATCTGGTTCCTGAAACAACGGTTTGAATAATCATGGAAAACCGCCGCCATATCCTGTGGCCAAAACTGTTCGTGGCGCTGGCGGCCGGCATTATCCTGCCGGGCGCGTGCGATGACCGCCAGGCGCAACTCTCGGCCATTGAAGACCACAAGCAAGTGCCTACACTGGAAATCGACCGGTTGCAGATTGATTATACCGAAAACGGCTTGCGGCGGATGAACCTGGAAGCGCCCCGCCTGCAACGCTTCCTGCTGGCCGAAGAACCCTACAACGTGTTTCCTGAAGGCATGCACATTTATTTCTATACCGCCGCCAATGAACTGGAAAACGAAATTATCGCCGACTATGCCTACAACCGCGAAAAACCGGAAGAATACTGGAAAGCCACCGGAAATGTCGTGGTAAAAAACCACCTGAAAAAACAAACGCTGTACACCGATACGCTGTACTGGGACCGGGCGAAAAAAAACATTTATACCCACGCGCCGGTGCGCATCGTTACGCCTGATTTGTTTTTTGACGGACTGGGCGGCATGGTGGCAGACGAACGTTTCGAGGAATACAAATTCTTTAATGCCAACAACGGCGTCCTGTACGTGGACGATGAACCGGCCGCACAGGACAGCATTGCCGCCGCCCCGCCGGCTACCGCCCCGCCGGTAATGGAACAGCCCCAGAAGAAAAATATAGCCCCCCTCAGGAAGCGGCTTGCAGGGACGCTTTCACCGGTGGCCATGCCGGAAGAAATCCAAAAAGAAGCAATCCGTCCATGAGCGCCTCACTAATCATAGTATTGCTGGCGTTGCTTTTGTCCGCCTTTTTTTCCGGTATGGAAGTAGCGTTGCTGTCGTCCAACAAGCTGAGGATAGAGTTAGACCGCAAGCAAAATAA
Source organism: Prevotellaceae bacterium (assembly GCA_031257455.1). Classification (GTDB taxonomy): domain Bacteria; phylum Bacteroidota; class Bacteroidia; order Bacteroidales; family UBA932; genus JAIRKX01. The sequence goes on from JAIROQ010000169.1 coordinate 2,839, forward strand.
ACGCTACACCAAAATAGTCGGGTTTTTCCTGCGCCGGACAAGCGAATATATATCCACCATGCTCATGGGGAATAATATCACGCTGGTGATATACGGCATTGCCATGGCCAACCTGTGCGAGCCGGTCATCACGGAATATATCGTGCAGTCAAGCGGCGGGATATTGCTTGTCGAAACCCTCTTCGCCACACTGGTGGTGCTGGTCACAGCAGAATTTCTACCCAAAATACTCGCGCGGATAAACCCGAACGGATTACTGAAAGCCCTTTGTGTGCCGGCGTTTTTATGCTATATCCTGCTGTATCCGGTAGTGAAATTCGTAACCGCCCTGTCGATGGGACTGCTCCGGCTGTTTGGCATAAAATTAACCGCGAAACACACCAAAATGCTGTTCAGCAAAGCCGACCTGATGAACCTGTCCAACGAAGTGAGCGGCGCAGGCAGTGACGAAAACGAATACGAACACGATATGGAAATCTTTCAAAATGCGCTGGATTTTTCCGAAGTGCTCGTACGCGAATGCATGGTGCCGCGCACCGACTTGGCGGCCATAGAAGAAAACGACCCCTTCGACTCCCTGCACCAGGCCTTCATCCGCAGCGGACACTCCCGTATCCTGATATACCGCGAAACGATTGACCATATCATAGGCTATGTTCATTCAAAAGATTTGTTCCTGAAAAAAGACCGGTCGGAACTGTTGCGCCCGGTTGATTTTGTGCCAGAAACCATGCCCGCACAAAAACTGCTGGCTTCTCTCATCAAGCAGGGAAAAGCGCTGGCGGTGGTTACAGACGAATATGGCGGCACGGCCGGATTGGTGACCATAGAAGATATTATCGAAGAAATTTTCGGCGAAATACGCGATGAACACGACAACGAAGAACTGACCGAACGGAAATTATCGGACACGGAATTTGAATTTTCAGGACGGCTCGAAATAAAGTACCTCAACAAAACCTACGAACTCGGCCTCCCCGAATCCGGCGAATACGAAACCCTCGCAGGCTATATCACCTATTATAACGAAAGCATTCCGCAGCCCGGCGAGGTATTGCAATTCGGGCGGTTTCGCATCCACATCCTCAAAACCTCCGCCACCAAAATCGACCTCGTGCGCTTCGTCCTCACCGAAGACGAATAAAAAACACCATTTACGGATTTGGAAATGTGCTAATGTGACTAATGTGCTAATGTGCTAATGTGACTAATTGGGCTGGCGCCAAAAGAATTTACAGATTTACGGATTTACAGATTTGGCTTGCGCGACTGCGCTTGCCGCCATTTTCAACTTTCAACTCTCCATTTTCAACTAAAAAGCCCCGAAGGGGCGCAACGTGAATAACCCCGTGCGTAGCGCGGGGGTGCAACGCATCCCCCTGCCTTTCGCGCGGCATACTGCCGGTGCATCGTGGAATGTCCGTGCGCCGCGCGAGTGGCAGGGCGGGACATCGTGTGCTACTAAGGTTGTTTTGTTATTAAAATAAGGTGGAAATAAGGTTTACAGATTGACGGATTTACAGATTTGGCTGACGCCACTGCATCATTGCGAGCGAAGCGAAGCAATCCAGTATGAGGTATGAGGTATGAAGTATGAGTTGCTGACGCGCCAGCCAACTTTAAACTTTAAATCTTAAACTTTAAACAGTGCGCTTGCCGCCATTTTCAACTTTCCACTTTCAATTTTCAACTAATTTGTTGTATCGAAAAAAATCCTGTATTTGTAGAATGGATGTTTTACCTATTTGTTTTAATACGAGTAAATCATTATCACCGGTCAATAGAAAATGGGCTTTGCCGTCTATGGCTAATTCGAGTAGAAAATTATCTTTAGGGTCCCGGCAGTGGGTTACGACTGTTGTTGGTTGAATTATTTTCGCATGCTTTTTCATTTTTGCCAAAAGGGCATCCATATCTTCTTCTGAAAAATACTTTCTGAATTTTGTCAGGGTAGCGACATTGATAAACTCAGTCAATAGTTGCAGGCTGAATAAAAGATAAATTTTCCGAGAAGAAAAAAGCGCATCTAATTTTGTATAATTCCTGGAGATAAGGAAGCTAATCCATAGATTTGTATCTACGATAATTCGTATTTTTTTAAACCTTGACAGCATACATTCCGGCTC
>JAIROQ010000219.1 GCA_031257455.1 Prevotellaceae bacterium
GATTCGCAAACCGGAGACGACTACATCCAGTCGGCAGCTATCCATATCACGCGCGGGCAGGCAGCCAATACCGGACACTATGCCTTTATCGCCAATTTTGAATTAGACCATCTCAGCGCATACAAAGATTTAAAGATTTAAAGATTTAAAGATTTAAAAATTTAAAGATTTAAGGTTGGCTAAGGCAGGAGAAGTTGAAAATGATTAGTGATTAGCCGGCGTCAGCCCAATTAGTCACATTAAACAATTAGTCACATTAGCACATTATTCTTAATTCCTGATTCGATGAAACAATTTACCTCTGTAAACGACCTGCCCTCTTTGCCTGACGCGTTGGCATGGGCAAAGGAAGTCAAGGCAAACCCCTTTGCCGGACGGGAACTCGGAAAGGACAAAACGCTGTTGCTGGTTTTCTTCAATTCCAGCCTGCGTACGCGGCTCAGTACCCAAAAAGCCGCGCTAAATCTCGGCATGAACGTGATTGTACTGGACATCAACCAGGGCGCATGGAAGCTGGAAACGGCACGCGGCGTGGTCATGGACGGCGATAAATCGGAACATATACTGGAAGCTATCCCGGTCATGGGCAGTTATTGCGATATTATCGGCGTACGCGCATTTGCCGGCCTGCAAAACCGCGAACAGGATTATAATGAAATTATCTTGAACCAGTTTATCCGGTATTCCGGCAAACCGGTATTTTCTATGGAAGGCGCTACGCGGCATCCGCTGCAAAGTTTCGCAGACCTTATCACTATCGAAGAATATAAGAAAACGCCGCGCCCGAAAGTACTGCTCACATGGGCGCCCGTCCCGAAAGCATTGCCGCAGGCTGTCGCCAATTCCTTTGCCGAATGGATAAACCGGACGGACTACGAGTTGGTCATCACCCATCCCGAAGGCTATGAACTGGACGAAACATTTGTGCAGGGCGCAACCGTTGAATATGATTTGGAAAAAGCTTATCGCGGCGCGGACTTTGTGTACGCTAAAAACTGGTCGGCCTATACCGGCGATAATTACGGGAAAGTCCTGCACACCGACCGCCGCTGGACGGTGGACGAACGGAAAATGGCGCTGACGAATAATGCCTGTTTCATGCACTGCCTTCCCGTACGGCGCAACATGATAGTAACCGATGCGGTGATAGAAGCGCCTGCGTCCATCGTCATTCCCGAAGCCGCCAACCGGGTAGTGTCGGCACAAGTAGTACTACAACAGATGCTGATTGGGAATTAGGAATTAGAAATTAAGAATTAGGAATTGGCTTGCGCCGGAAAAAGAAATGCCGACATGGAAACATGACGGCGATTTTTTTTAAATGCATATAATTTCTAATTCCTGATTTTCTCCGGCGCAAGCCAAATCTGTAAATCCGTAAATCTGTAAATCCGTAAATCCCTGCAACCAATTCTTAATTCCTAATTCTCCCAATCATCTGCGATAATTCTTCTTTTGTTACTGTCAGCGGGGGCAGGAGGCGGATGACCGTTGCGCCGGCCGAGCCGGTAAAGATACGGTGTTCGCTCAAAAGTCCCGGACGGAGGGCAATATATTCGGGTTTCAGTTCGATGCCAATCATCAGTCCGCGCCCGCGCACTTCGCGGATGGCTGTAGCGCCTTCCAATGCCCGGAATACATAATCGCCCAGAGTGGCCGCTCTGCTCATCAGCTGTTCCTGTTCGATGACTTCCAGTACGGCTATTGCGGCGGCGCATGCCAACGGATTACCGCCAAACGTAGTGCCAAGCATTCCTTTCGTGGCCTTGATGGAGGGGGCTATCAATACGCCGCCGACAGGAAAGCCGTTACCCATGCCTTTGGCGACCGTAATCAGGTCGGGTTCGATGCCGGCATACTGGTGGGCGAAAAACTTGCCGGTGCGCCCGTAGCCGCTTTGCACTTCGTCCAGGATTAAGGCGGCATGGTACTTTGTGCATAATGCCCGCAGGTCTTTCAAAAAGTCGTCCGATGGCAGGATGATGCCCGCGACTCCCTGTATTCCTTCAATGATAACGCCTGCATACGCTCCGCCGGCGAGTTCCTGCGCTACGGCCGCACTGTCATTGAGCGGCAGGAACGTAATATTCTCCGTGCGGTTAAAGGGCGCGACTATTGCCGGATTATCGGTGGCGGCTACTGCGCCGGACGTGCGGCCATGAAAGGCGCCGCGAAAGGCGATGAACTTTTTCTTCCCCGTATGGAAGGAAGCTGTTTTCAGTGCATTTTCATTGGCTTCCGCGCCCGAGTTGCAAAGGAACAGCGCATAGTGCGGATAACCGCTCAGTGCGCCCAACTTTTCGGCCAGCCGGTCGCGCAAGGAACACTGCACGGCATTGGAGTAAAATCCCAATGCCTGTATTTGCTGCGTGAGCGCCGCCACATAGTGCGGATGCGCATGGCCGATAGAAATCACTGCATGTCCGCCGTACAGGTCGAGGTATTCCGTCCCATGCCGGTCCCACAGTTTGCCGCCCAAGCCCTTTACCGGCTCAATGTCCCACTGATTGTATACGTCAAAGTTTTTCATTTGTTGATTTGTTTATTTGTTGAATTGTTGAATTGTTGAACTGTTGAATTGTTGAATTGTTGAACTGTTGAATTGTTTATTTGTTTAATGTAGGGGCGTTGCGTGCAACGCCCGTACTGTAAATCCGTAAATCTGTAAATCCGTAAATCATATTGGCGTCAGCAACTTTTAGTTCTTAGTTTTTAACTCTTAACTTTAAAAACGGCGTGAGGAAGACGACCAGCAGGCCGAAGACCCCGATAATACATAGCGCCCAGCGTAACCCGATGGCTGCGGATGCAAACCCGATGAGGGGCGGCCCTATTAATAATCCGAAAAAGCTGATGGAAGAAACTGTCGCCAGAGCAATGCCCGGCAACATGGCTTTGGTGCGGCCGGCCAGACTGAAACAAATAGGGATGGCCGGCGAAATACCCGCGCCGATAAGCAGGAAACCTGCGGTAGAAGTAATGATGTGCGGCGACCCTACCGTTAACAGCAGCCCTGTGACAATCAGGCCGCCGCCGGTGCGCAGTACTTTGATAACGCCGAAGCGCATGATGAACCTGTCCACCGTGAACCGTCCGGCGGTCATGCTGCTCATGGCGGCGATATAGCCTAACCGGACAAAGTTTTCCGGCGGCGCAATGACGTCTTTGAAATAGATGCCGCTCCAGTCGAACACCGTGCCTTCGCAGACCATATTGGCAAACGCCACCAGCCCGATGATAAGTACATAGGCGTCCGGGCGGGTGAAGATTTTTCGCGGGGTTTTATCGAGGCGTTGCTGCTGGGCGTCTCGCGGGAGGAGGGAGCGCTGTACGGTCAGCACGACACAAAGTATCAACCCGTATATGATGATGAAATGTATTAACGGCGACAGGTGAAACGCCACTACCAGCGTGCCGGCCAATGCGCCGGCAAATCCGGCGCATGACCACAGCCCGTGAAATACGCCCATGATACTGCGCCGGTACAGCCGCTCCACGCCTACCGCCTGCGTATTGATAGCGATATTGGCAAGGTTGCCCATCGCGCCGAACAGGAAAAGTACCATATATAATTGCGCATAGGTAACCACCATCCCGATGCCTACCAGTATCAACGGGTAGCCGGCCGTAGCGATGAGCAGCATCCGCCGGCTGCCGTACCTGCTGACCAAATAACCGGATAGTACCATCGTCACAAATTCCCCGACAGGGATAATCAACAGCACGCTGCCCAGCTGTGCGTCATTCAGGCACAGCGCCTGTTTGATGTCGGGAATGCGGCTCGCCCAGCTGGCAAAAACCAGTCCATGCACAAAATAAAACGCACATACCGATACGCGATACCACGCTTTGGCGTCTTTCTCTTTCAACTGTTGTAATAAACCGGCACGCATCTTCTAATTTTAAGCCTGCAAAAATACGAAAAAGATGCGAATGTGATGATGTGATAATGTGATGATGTGATAATGTGACTAATTAATTTAAAGATTTAAAAATTTAAAGATTTAAGCTTACGCCACTGCGCTTGCCGCAACTCATAATTCATACCTCATACCTCATAACTAAAAAACATTTTCCACTCTCCACTTTCAACTAAAAAGCCCCGAAGGGGCGAAATATGAATAACCCCGTGCAAGTGCAGCGAAGCGGAACGCAGCTCGGGGCTACAACGCGTCCCCCTGCTTTTCGCGCGGCATACTGCCGGTGCATCGTGGAAAACCCTTGCGCCGCGCGATGTGCAGGGCGGAGCATGTGGCGCTACTAAGTCCCCCAGCACGGTACGCGCATCCCTGCAAAAGTAACTTCGGCCACCCTTTTTCTAATGCCTATATATCAGCATAATGCAATTTAGTTACATAAGAGAGGTTGTTTTGTTATTAAAATAAGGTAGAAATAAGGTTTACGGATTTAGCTACTGACTATTTAATTATTGACTATTGACTATTTTGATTGACTATTTAATTATTGACTATTGACTATTT
>JAIROQ010000088.1 GCA_031257455.1 Prevotellaceae bacterium
GTCAATCAAAATAGTCAATAGTCAATAATTAAATAGTCAATAGCTAAATCCGTAAACCTTATTTCTACCTTATTTTAATAACAAAACAGCCTTAGTAGCGCCACATGCTCCGCCCTGCACATCGCGCGGCGCAAGGGTTTTCCACGATGCACCGGCAGTATGCCGCGCGAAAAGCAGGGGGACGCGTTTTACCCCGCGCTTACGCACGGGGTTATTCACGTTGCGCCCCTTCGGGGCTTTTTAGTTGAAAATGGAGAGTGGAGAGTTGAAAATGGCGGCAAGCGCAAATTAATGGTTAATGATTAGTGGTTAATTGCGGCAGGCGCAGTGGCGCAAGCCCAAATAGTCAATTGTGACTGCTGGCGCAAGCCAAATCTGTAAATCTGTAAATCCGTAAATTGTTTCCGGCGTCAGCCCAATTAGTCACATTAGCACATTAGCACATTTCCAAATCTCCACATTTCCGTCAAAATATCAGCCGTTTCAATTCTTCGGAGAGTCGTGTGCTGTGTTTTTGCAGCATCCGTAGCCGCTCGAGCAAGGTGTTCATTTCTTCCTCGTTCTTGGCTGCCTGCGCTTCCTGCAGGCGGTGCAAAACTTCGTCTTCAGATACTTTTATACTCCGCGCCTTGTATGCTAAAATCACTTTGGGGATAATGCGCGGCAGCCGCATGGTTTCCGGTTCTTGCGAATTGGCGAAGTGTTGCACGGTCAGCGGCGGCAAGTCCGAGAGTATATGAATGGCCAGTTCCGACAATGTGCCGTCCGGGTGGTTGATAAAATACTTGACGCGTTCTTCATCGCTTTCGCCGGTCAGTTGGCGGTATTCATCAAAAAGTTGGCCGTACAGCGGATTTTTCAACTCCATTTCATCATTGAGCAGTTCGCCCGTGATATATTCCGCTACGCTGATAGCGCGTTCCTGTTCATTGTGCGTAACCGTAAACAGGTGCTGCGTGCCGTATTTCAGAAGGTAGTACATAATCTCTTCTTCGGCTTTTTCAAAATAGCGGTTGGGGTCGATTGGTTCAGGCAGGGGAGCGGGTTTGTGCGTTTCTTCCGGTGTTCCTACAGGCATGTCCGGCTTGTAGTCGTATAATTTTTTACGGCGGAATTTCGCTACTTCCGACAACAATACTTCTTCTCCGATATTCATCAGGCGGCTGCATTCCTTGACGTACACCGAGCGCGTAATAGCGTCCGGAATTGCGCCGATACTGCGTACAATGTCTTTGATAAGTTCCGCCCGCCGGAGCGGGTCATTTTGCGCCTCGTCATGCAGGAGTTTTGTTTTGAACGAAATGAAATCCTTTTCATTTTCCTTCAAAAAGGCGTCCAGTTCCGTGCTGCTGTGTTTGCGGGCGAAGGAATCGGGGTCTTCGCCGTCCGGGAATAACGCCACTTTTACGTTCATTCCTTCTTCCAGCAGCATGTCGATGCCGCGCAAGGAGGCTTTGATGCCTGCCGCATCGCCGTCATAGAGTACGGTAACGTTGGGCGTAAAGCGTTTGATGAGGCGGATTTGTTCTGTCGTCAGCGAAGTGCCGCTCGAAGCGACTACATTTTCAATACCCGCCTGATGCATGGAAAGCACATCGGTATATCCTTCGACCAGGTAACATTTCTGCGAACGGATAATCGTGTTTTTTGCCTGAAAGATGCCATACAGGACGGATGTTTTGCTATAAATTTCGCTTTCGGGTGAATTGAGGTATTTTGCGACATTCTTGTCCTGTCTCAATGTACGTGCGCCAAAAGCAATCACACGGCCGCTGAGCGAATGGATGGGAAACATCACGCGTCCCCAAAAACGGTCAAGCAGTTTGTCTTCTTTTTCGATAGACAGTCCGGTCGAAACCATAAATTCTTTTTTGTATCCTGCTTTCAATGCCGCATCGCTAAAGGCCGAGCGCTTGTCCAAAGAATAACCCAACTGGAATTTGCGGATGGTTTTGCCGGTAAATCCGCGTTCGTAAAAATAACTTAACCCGATAGCCTGTCCATCGGGATGCGTCCACAGTTGCTCGCTGAACCAGTCCTGCGCAAACGATGAAAGCACCATCATACTTTCGCGATTGTTGTTGGCGACCTGTTCTTCGGACGTTAATTCACGCTCGCGCACTTCGATGTTATACTTGCGTGCAAGGTATTTCAAGGCCTCCACATAAGTCATTTTTTCATGTTCCATCACGAAACGCACGACATTTCCCGCCACCCCGCAACCGAAGCATTTATAAATTCCCCTGGATGGCGATACGCTGAATGACGGCGTCTTCTCGCCATGAAACGGACAGCAGGCCCAATAATTCATTCCGCGCTTTTTGAGCGTCAAAAAATCCCCTATCACCTCCGTAATATCGGCGGTATTAATTATGCGGGTTATGGTATCTCGGTCAATCATTTCGGAATTTAAAGATTTAAAGATTTCAGGATTTAAATTTTGTATTTCGAACCGGTAAATTCCGATTGTTTTAGGTATTTAATAAAATTAGCAATAGATTGAGACAGTTCTTTTGCTTTTTGATATAATATTGTAAATTCTTCGTGATTTATATAGGTATAATCTAATGCCCTGTACAATTGGCTGCGTGCTTCGCCGCATGACCCTTTTGCGATGTATAGAAATTGTATGAACTCTTTGTTGCCGCTTCGTTCAAATCCTTCTGCGATGTTGTCCATTATAGACCCTGACGAAGCATGTATCTGGTCTCTTAATCGAAAATTTTTAGAAAACGCATCATAGTTTGTGATACGGGCTATATCCTTACAAAATTCCCTTGCCGTTTTCCATATCGCAAAATCTTCAAAACATTCTATCTTTGCCATAATCTTTAAATCTTTGAATTTTTAAACCCTTAAATTTTTAAATTTTTAAATTTTTAAATTAGAATAATTTTCCCGGATATACTTTTTCTTTGTGTAGTTGTGTTAATCGTTTCATTACTGTTGGACGGTCTTCGCGGTAGGTTACGCCAAACCATTGCGAGGCGGTGGGGAGAATGCTTACGGTCGCGGCGCGGCTTTGGATAAGCTCGTTCACGGCAGCGGGAATATAAAATTCCGCTTTCGGATTTTGACTGTTCGCCTGCAAAAATACCTTGAATAACCGTTCGGAATGGGCGAAATAATCGGGCGTGAAGCCCCACATGTTCATGGATACCGGCGTATCACCGGCAAGGATAACCGTATTATTTTCGTCATCGAGATACCGGATATGCCCGTTGATGCGCTGGATTTGGTGGCATTCGGTAATGCCGGTCAGTCGCTGTTTCGCGTCAACCTGACATATTCCGCGCGACACGCCGCCGGTTTCCGAGAGGGTATTTCCCAGTTGAAAACCGACCATGCAATACCTGTTTTGTCCGGCAGTGACGGACTGCAAATAATCGGCCATTATGCGAAATGAATGAACCCCGTAATAATCGTCAGCATTAAGCACGGCAAAGGGTTCGCGGACAACCGGCGCAGCCATCATCACGGCATGGTTGGTTCCCCAGGGCTTCGTACGGCCGGGCGGATAGCTGTAACCGGCCGGAATGTTTTCGATTTCTTGCAGTACAATATCATATTGGACAGTCCCGCCAAAGCGGCGGGCAAATAGTTCAAATTCCTTTTCAAAAGAACGGCGAACAACAAAAACTACTTTTCCAAAACCGGCGCGCAGGGCGTCATAGATAGAATAATCCATGATTACTTCGCCGTGCGGGCCTATGCCGTCAAGTTGTTTTAATCCGCCATAGCGGCTACCCATCCCGGCGGCCATCAATACAAGCGTTGGTTGCATATTTTATAATTTAATAATTTAAAGATTTAAAGATTTAAAGATTTAAGGCGAAGATACAATTTTTTTCTGATTTCTGATTTCTAATTTCTGATTTCTGATTTGCTGACGCGTCAGCAAATAAACAGTTCAACAATTCAACAATTCAACAGTTCAACAAATCAACAAATCAACAAATCAACAGACAATTTGTCATTATTTAAATGCAGGAGCTGACAATTTGTCTGCCAGAAGGCTTTTGCAAGCTTACAAAACCCTCTTGCAAGCTGCAAGACGCTTTCGCGCGGCGCAATGCCGGTGCATCGTGGAAAACCCGTGCGCCGCGCGAGGTGCAGGGTAGCGCATGTGGTGCTACTAAGGTTGTTTTGTCAGGAAAATAAGGTTTCTTTTTTAGTTGAAAGTGGAGAGTTGAAAGTTGAAAATGGCGACAAGCGCAGTGGCGTGAGCAAAAATAGTCAATCGTCAATAATTAAATAGTCAATTGTAACTGCTGGCGTAAGCAAAAATAGTCAATAGTCAATAATTAAATAGTCAATCGTAACTCTTAACTCACTTTCAAGTAAGATTTCAAAAAAAATATATATCTTTGCGGACAGATTATACCAAATAGAACTAAGAACTAAGCTGAGAGTTAAGAGTTGCTGACGCCTGCCAATCAGAAATCAGAAATTAGAACAAAATAATGGGAAGATTACCGAGTAAAGACCTGGCCTTTCTGGCCTTTGCACGCAACATCGCGGAGGAGTGTCTCATTCACAAAACCGCCTGGCGTCTGGATACCGGCGAGGTGGAGTACCTGCAGTCATTAACCAACGAGGCCGATGCCGCTTATGCAAACATCCGTAATTCCGAAACGTCCACCCACCTCGCGCGCGTGACCAAAAAAATGAATTTCCTTATGCTGCGGCAGTTCCTCCGGCCTTTCATAAATATGCTTACGGCGAATAAAGCCATCAGCGATGACGTCCTGATAGCAATGGGACTGTCCCCGCGTGTAGTGCCGCCGCCTGCCGAAGCGCCCAAATTGAATGTCCGGAAAATACAGCATCTCGAAATTACAGTAGGCGTCAGCGCCCTTGCACCTAACCGCTCCAACGCGTCCTTTATAAAAAAATCATACTATGGATTTATTCTCCGCTACCGTCTGGAAGAGGAAACCGAATGGCACGAAGTGTACAGCACGAAACGTTGCACCACCCTTTACTTCAACAGCGGGGACGAAGGAAAGCATATTACCCTGACGGCGGCATGGCTCAATTCGTGTATCCAACGCGGGCCATGGAGCAATGAAGTAATTTCCCTGATAAACTAACCGCTTCCCGATGATTGAACTCATTCCCGCGATAGACCTGCTCGATGGTAAATGCGTACGCCTTGCACAGGGCGACTATGCCACTGCCGCCATTTATGACAATAACCCGCTGGATGTCGCCCGCCGTTTTGAAGATTACGGTATCCGCCGCCTTCATCTGGTCGATTTGGATGGCGCGCGCGCCGGACATATTGTACATTACCGGGTGTTGGAACAATTGGCCGCCCGTACTTCGCTCGTCATCGATTTCGGCGGTGGGCTGAAACGGCAGGAAGATGTGGAAATAGCCTTTAACAGCGGGGCGGAAATGATTACCGGCGGAAGTATCGCCGTAAAAGACCCGGAAACGTTTACCGCATGGATTACCGCTTTCGGCAGCGACCGGATTATACTCGGCGCCGATATACGAAACGGCAAAATCGCCGTAAACGGTTGGGAAGAAACGACCGCACACGAGCTGCAGCCTTTTATACAGGGCTACTACGACAAAGGTATCCGCAAAATCATCAGCACCGACATTTGCCGGGACGGTATGCTGCAAGGCACATCGGTAAACCTGTACAGGGAATTGCAAAAAACCTTTCCGCAGGGTTATATCATCGCCAGTGGCGGCGTAGCTTCGATAGCAGATATAGAAGCATTGAACGAGGCCGGCATTCCGGCGGTCATCTTCGGCAAGGCATTCTATGAAGGCCGCATCAGCCTGAAAGATTTGTTACATTTTATCAATTCGTAAATATAATGGTGGCAAGAAGAATTATCCCCTGTTTGGACATCAAAGACGGCACGACTGTAAAAGGCGTGAACTTTGTGAGCCTCCGGGATGCCGGCGACCCCGTAGAACTGGGCGCCCGCTATAGCCGCGAAGGCGCAGACGAATTGGTATATCTCGACATTACCGCCTCGCATGAGGGACGCAAAACATTTACCGGAATGGTAAAACGGGTAGCTGCCGCTATCAATATCCCGTTTACGGTGGGCGGCGGCATCAATGAACCGGCAGACGTGGAATGCATGCTCGCAGCCGGCGCGGACAAGGTATCGGTCAATTCGGCGGCTTTGCGCAACCCGCAGCTGATAGAAGATATTGCTAAAAATTTCGGCACACAGGTATGCGTAGTGGCCATTGACGCCCGCTACGAGAACGGCGAATGGACATGTTACCTCAACGGCGGCCGCCTGCCTGCCGGCAAACGCCTTTACCAGTGGGCTACCGAAGCGGAAGCGCGCGGCGCAGGCGAAATCCTGTTCACCAGCATGAACCATGACGGCGTGAAAACCGGCTACGCCAACGATGCGCTGGCGGCGCTGGCCGGCATGTTGCATATTCCCGTCATTGCATCGGGCGGCGCAGGCGAGAAAGCGCACTTCCGCGATGCCTTCCTTACCGGGAAAGCCGATGCTGCACTGGCGGCAGGGGTTTTCCACTTTGAAAAAATACGTATTGCCGAATTAAAACAATACCTCCATGAAGAAGGAATAAACGTGAGGAGAGATTTAAAAATTTAAAGATTTAAAAATTTAAAAATTTAAATCTTGGAATTATGAAATCTTTAAATCTTTAAATTATGAAATCTTTAAATCTTTAAATCTTTAAATCTTTAAATTATGAAATCTTTAATTCCCGCTATCATCCAAGACCACCTCACCGGAAAGGTGCTGATGTTGGGATTTATGAACGAAGACGCCTTGACGCAGACAAAAGCTACAGGGCTGGTAACGTTTTTCAGCCGTTCAAAAAACCGTCTGTGGACAAAGGGCGAAACCAGCGGAAACACGCTGCGGGTGGTCGACATCCTCGTTGATTGCGACGCCGACACGCTGCTGATTAAAGCCGCGCCCGCCGGCCCTGTGTGCCACACCGGCAGCGACACGTGCTTCGGCGAAGAAAATACAGAAGCTATTTTATTTTTGAAATACATGCAAACGTTTATCGAGCAACGCAGGGCAAGTATGCCGGAAGGTTCTTATACTACGTCCCTGTTTACGTCCGGCATTAACCGCATGGCGCAGAAAGTGGGCGAAGAGGCGGTGGAAACCGTAATTGAAGCCACGAACGGGACAACTGAAAAACTCGTGGGCGAAGCGGCCGACCTGCTGTACCACCTTATCGTGCTGCTTACCGCCAAAGGCCTCCGCCTTGACGACCCCTGCCGCGAATTGCAGCGGCGGCATAGATGTCAAGAACTAAGCGCTAAGAACTGAAAGTTGACTGTTTCCCGCACGGTTGGATTTGCTATTGGACTAAGAAGCATTGAATCCTGCAAGGCAGGAAACCATCTCAACAGGATAAAGAACGCTTCCCCTACGGTAAGATTTGACGCCGCACCAAGAAGCGTCAAATCCAACAGGGCAGGAAACCGTCTCGACAGGATAAAGAACGTTTCCCCTACGGTAGGATTTGACGCTGCACTGAGAAGCGTCAAATCCAACAAGGCAGGAAACCATCTCGACAGGGTAAAGAACGTTTCCCATACGATTGGATTTGACGCCGCACTAAAGAGCGTCAAATCTACGCTGTATTGTTGTTTTCAGGCACGAAAATACGTAACTTTGCACATAGTATTTACCCTTTAGCAGTTGTTTTTATGGAAAAAATTAAACTCATCAAGCCTGCCGACGTACTCGTAACTGAGGAAGAATACACGGAAATTCTTCACGACCGCGCCAATGGCATTCCGCATACCGAGATAACGGATCGCCGCCGGAAGACGGGGAACATTTTTATCGACCTTTTTGTGGAGTGCATTGAGTGCGGCGGCGGGGTGAGGACTGCCTCGCTGGCAAGCATGATGGGCGTAAACCCGTCGCTGCTGAGCCCCGCTATTGAGGCGATGAGCGGCCTTTCGGCGCGCGAGTGGGCAATGCAGTATGTGCATCTCCGGGCTTACGACAGGCTGCGTCGTTATCCGAAAGATATTTCCAGCCTGGCCTCGAGATTAGGGTTCCGCTCGGTGAGCGCCTTTAGCCATTTCTTTTATCGGCGGGAGGGCTGCTACCCTACCGACCTTTCCGGCGAAAAATATCATTACTCAAGCCACGCTCCCCGCCGCCGCCACCGCAAGCGTTAAGAGGGTAGATTCAAGTAGTAAATGCAACTATTAACTTCTCTACCGCTACCCACAATAACTGCACCCATTGCGCGCTGTTTGGATGTGTTGGTATATGCAGCAAAAACAATTGTATTTACAGCCGGATTGTTTGTAGTTTCTTCATATTTGGTTTTTTT
>JAIROQ010000181.1 GCA_031257455.1 Prevotellaceae bacterium
GTCAAAAGGTGTACATGGTGTTGGATAATGTCCGCTTCCATCATGCGAAACGCTTAAAACCCCTGTTGGAACGCTACAAGGACAGGATTGAACTGATATTCTTACCGCCCTATTCGCCGGACTTGAATCCGGTGGAACGAGTATGGTGGCTAATGCGAAAACAGGTTACCCACAAAGATGGGTAAAATCCATGGATGACCGCCTGGCCGATTTCCACGAATGGTATGAACACACCTCTCAACAGCAGATATTGTCCGTCTGCAATATTCATTTTTAACATGCCTTTTTGAATTAATTTACAAAACCAGCCGGATTTTGCCATGACTGTTATATTTTATAGCTTTGCAATCATAAAATCATTGCTAATAAAAATTATTGCCGTATGAAAAAAATATTCCTGTTTAGTATTGTCTGGATAGCTGCCGCAGTGCAGGCGTTTGCGCAGCCGTCTGTGGCCGAAGTGTCAAAAATCCTTGCGGAGGCCGACTGGCAAACAAAAGAAATCACCGGAAATATCACCTTACGCCAAGTGCAGCTTACGCTTTTCGGGGCGCAGCAGAGTATCCATATTCTGGAAATTATTCCCGATGGCGCTGTCCGGTTAGGCATACATGACGTGAGCGACACGCTTATCGGCACAAGCGAATTATGCCGGCAGGTCAATGCCATTGCCGGCATTAATGCTTCCTTCTTTGATATGAAAAACGGCGGTTCGGTGGACTTCGTGCGCGTCAATGGAACGGTTTTGCACAAGACGGCAAAGCGCACTTCCCGCAATAATGCGGCGCTGGCTATCGACTCATCCACCGTGCGCATACTCGCCCGCGACACGACCATCGCCGAATGGGAAAATACGATTGACAGCAGGAATGTACTGGTCGCCGGCCCGCTGGTTATGAAAGACGGGCTGCCTGCACGGTTGCAGGAAAGCGCCTTTAACCAAAACCGGCATCCGCGCACTTTTGTGGCTACGAAGAGTGATGGCGCTGTTTTGCTGGTCGTGGTGGACGGCCGGAATACCCGCGCTGCGGGAATGAGCATCCCCGAACTTTATGTATTGTCCGAAGCGTTGGATTGCCGCGATGCCATGAACTTTGACGGCGGCGGCTCTTCCACCATGTATGTGCGTGGCGAGAATGAAAACGGAATAGTAAATTATCCCAGCGACAATAAATTGTTTGACCACTACGGCGAGCGCCGGGTAGCCAATATAATTTATGTAAAAGCCACCCCCGGACAGCCGGTTTTAAATGAATAACAGGTATGGATAAACCGGCGTTCACGCAATTCATAAAAGATGCTGTAGCCGGAGCGGGTTTCGATGCTTGCGGCATCGCGGCGGCTACGGCGCTGGAAACAGAAAGGTCGCACCTGAACAGTTGGCTGGCGGCCGGTCATCATGCCGGGATGGCTTATATGGCGCGGAATGTGGAGAAGCGTGCCAATCCTGCCTTGCTGGTCGAAAATGCCCGGTCGGTAGTTGTGTCGCTGTTGAACTACAAGCCGCCGCAGCGCCAACCGGCCAACGTCCCCCAAATTGCTTACTATGCCTATGGCATAGACTACCACCATTTCATCCGGGAAAAATTAGCGGCAGTGATGGCAGCGGTGAAAGCCGTTTCGCCGGCAACTGTCTTGCGCGGTTTTGTAGATTCCGCACCGATATTGGAAAAAGCGTGGGCTGTCCGTGCCGGACTGGGCTGGATAGGGAAAAATAATCTGTTGATTTCGCCCGTGCTGGGTTCTTTTACATTTATCGCCACGCTGGTGCTGGATGCGGAGTTGGAATATGCCACGCGGCGGGAGAAAAACCGTTGCGGAAAATGTACGCGGTGTCTGGATGCCTGTCCCGGCGGGGCTTTGCGCCCCTACCGGCTGAATGCGAACCGTTGTATTTCATACCACAATAAACGTAAAGGCGAAAACGGCGTGCCGTTGAAAAACTATTGCTTCGGTTGCGATTATTGCCAGCTGGCATGCCCGTGGAATGCCCAGACGCCGCCGCACCGGATGAATAACTGGACTATTCCCGAAATAGTCAATTTCACTGCCGGCGACTGGCATAACTTGGATGAGCCGGCTTTTAATACTATCTTTGCAAAGTCGGTTTTGCAGGACGTGGGCTTTGCAAAACTGAAAGCCAATCTGGATGCATGCAATGGCAAACCATTATAACAATTCCTGCGTTTCCGCAGCAGATGAACTACCGCACGCCGGCCCTGTTCATCGGCTCTTGCTTTGCGGCAAACATGGGCGATGCCATGCATCAACGTAAATTCCCGGTAACAATAAATCCGTTCGGCGTAGCGTATAATCCGCAGTCGGTAGTGCAGGCGCTGCAGCGGCTGCGCAATGGAAATCTTTTTGAAGAACAGGAGTTGGTTTGCTGCCGGGGGCTATGGACAACGTTTTCGCACCACAGCAGTTTTTCGCACCCCGATGCGGCGATGTTTCTGCAGCAGGCGAACGCCGCTTTGCAAAAAGGACAGGAGGCTTTCCGCCGCGCGTCTTTTCTGGTGGTGAGCTTGGGTACGTCATGGGCTTACCGGCATAAAGGGAAAAATATGATTGTAGCCAATTGCCATAAATTCCCGGCTACGGATTTTGAACGTGTCTTCCTGCCCGCTGAGGAAACGGCGGAACTGTTTGCACAGGAAATTTCAGCCGACCTCTCGCGTACATGGATTTTCACGGTAAGCCCCGTTCGCCACTGGAAAGACGGCGCGCACGGAAACCAGTTGAGCAAGGCCTCGCTGTTGCTTGCTGTCGAAAAATTGCAGCAACAGTTCCCGAATGTCCGGTATTTTCCCGCGTATGAAATCATGATGGACGAACTGCGCGATTACCGCTTCTATGCCGGAGATATGCTGCATCCTTCCGCACAGGCTGTAAATTATATCTGGCAACGCTTTTCGGAAGCCGCACTTGACGGAGAGGCCAGGAAAATCATGCATGAAGTCGAACAAATCACCGCTGCGCAACAGCACCGCCCGCTGCATGAAGATACCGAAGCGCACCGGACATTCCTGATGGAAATCCACCGGAAAATACAGGATTTTTCGGCGCGTTATCCGTTTATTCCTTTTTTATAGGGGTTATTCGTCCAGGCCTCCCGTTATGGCGCTTTTGATGATGCCGCGCTTGGACGAACGGATGAAATGCAAAATCGTATCGCGTTCGGGCGTTGCCGCAAATGTGTCTTCTATTTTCTTACACGCATCGGTCGTGTTAAACCCGCCGCCATAAATGATTTTATAGATATTGCTTATTTCCTGTATTTGCCCGTTGCTGAAGCCCCGCCGCCGCAGACCGATAATATTTACGCCGCCAAACGCCAATGGACGGTGGCCGGCCAATATGTAAGGCGGCACATCCTTGCCGATAAGCGAACCGCCGGAAAGCATGGAATGAATGCCGATACGCGTAAACTGATGCGCGGAAGAATTGCCGCCGATAATTGCCCAGTCTTCGACTATCGTTTCACCGGCAATGCCTACATAGCTTACCAGTACTACATTATTACCCACTATGCAGTCATGGGCAATGTGCACGTACGACATGACCAGGGTGTTGTCCCCGATGCGCGTGATGCCTTTATTGCTGGCTTCCGTTCCCCGGTTAATCGTAGCGCATTCGCGGATAACCGTGTTATCGCCGATTTCCACATACGTTACCTCGCCCTGGAATTTGAGGTCTTGCGGGATAGCCCCAATCACCGCACCGGGAAATACCCGGCAGTTTTTACCGATTTTCACGTAGTCCATGATTGTTACATTCGGCCCAATCCATGAATTGTCGCCGATTTCTACGTTGCCGGCAATGGTGGTGAACGGTTCTACCGTCACATTTTTCCCCAATTTGGCGCGGGGGTGGATTTGATTTAAATTCATAGCTGTTTCCAATGAATGGTGAAAAGGGCGAATGCCGGACGGGGCATTATTTTTTATTATGTACGATTTGCGCCATCAGTTCCCCTTCGGTAACCAATGAGTCGCCCACGAATGCCTGTCCCAACATGTTCACAATACCGCGCCGGATGGGTTCCAGCAATTCCAATTTGAATATGAGCGTATCGCCGGGGACAATTTTGCGTTTGAATTTTACTTTATCTATTTTTATGAAGTAGGTCGAATAATTTTCCGGGTCTTCTACGGCGCTTAATGCCAAAATGCCGCCGACCTGCGCCATCGCTTCAATCACCAGCACGCCCGGCATCACCGGCTCTTCGGGGAAATGACCGACAAAAAACGGCTCGTTCATCGTTACGTTTTTTATGCCGACAACATATTCATTGGTGCGTTGCAGGATTTTATCCACCAGCAAAAACGGCGGGCGGTGCGGTAATAATTTGCGGATGCCGTTAATATCAAACAGCGGTTCTTCATTCGGATTATAGCGGGGCGCTACCGGTTTCAGCGCTTCTTTCTTGGCTAATTTGCGCAGCGTTTTGGCTACTTCCGTATTGATTTGATGTCCGGGTTTGGTGGCAATGATTTTCCCTTTTATCGGGAATCCGATCAACGCAAGATCGCCCATGAGGTCGAGCAATTTGTGGCGGGCGATTTCATTCGGGAAACGCAACTCCAGATTATTCAGGTAACCGGCCGGAACGCGCTCCAGAGTCGGCTTGTTGAACAACTCGGCTACATATTTCAATTCTTCGGGAGTTACCGGTTTTTCGACAATCACAATAGCGTTTTCCATGTCGCCGCCTTTGATAAGGTTGTTCTGGAACAGCGGCGCAAGTTCGTGGAAAAACACGAACGTGCGGCATGGCGCTACCTGCGCGGCAAAGTCTTCTATTTTATTCAGCCGTGCATATTGGTTGCCCACTACTTGCGAATTGTAATCAATCATCAGGTCGATGCTGAAATCCTGGTCGGGCAGGAACACAATTTCCTTGTTGTTCTGTTCGTCCCGGTACACAAATTTTTCGCGGACTTCAAAGATAAACCGTTTTTCGTCCTGTTCTTCCAGGCCGGCCTGCGCAAAGGCTTCCGCATACCGGCGGGAACTGCCGTCCAGCACGGGCGCTTCGGCCGTATCGATTTTTACCAGCGCATTATCGATTTCCATGCCCAGGAAAGTGGCCATTAAATGTTCTATCGTACAAATACGAATATCATTATGCGTTAATGTCGTACCGCGCGCGGTGGCGGATACATAATCGGCTATGGCGTCAATGACTGGTTGGTGGGGAAGGTCGGTGCGTTGAAATTTTATTCCGTGATTAGCCGGTGCGGGACACACGGTCATTGTTACTTCCGCCCCCGTGTGCAGGCCTTTGCCTGAAAAGGTTGCTTCCCGGCGTAGGGTATGCTGTTTTTGCTGCATGCATTTTAATATAAGTTAAACATAGCGGTTTTCTGTTTTGCAAAAGTACAATAAAAAAAGATAACGACCAAAACTACCAATGGCGCGGGAAAGAGGGTTCATTCCGTTCATGGCCGGCCAAAGCCATTTAAAGATTAAAAAAAACCGCCGGTACATTTCTGCACCGGCAGTGCTTAATTTTGAATGTTGAGGTTTGAATGTTGAATTGTTGAGTTGTTGAACTGTTGATTTGTTGAACAGGCTGGTGCGCCAATCAAAATAGTCAATATTCAATAATTAAATAGTCATTAATTAAATAGTCAATCAAAATAATCCAATGGAAGGAATAATGAAAATTCTCCACATGTAAAATTAGAGCAGCAGCAAGGGAAGAGAGAGCAAATGAAAAGAAATGTTAATATCTATACTTGAATATTTCTTAACAACTTTGTATTT
>JAIROQ010000195.1 GCA_031257455.1 Prevotellaceae bacterium
TTGGTTGCGCAGGTAAGGCTCAAATCCTGCTTCACGAATAGTATGCACCATACTCTTGGCATCCATGCGTTCCGTAATGCCGGCGGCGGTCAGTACATTTTCTTCCATCATAATAGAGCCTAAGTCATTGGCGCCGGCATGGAGGCATATTTGCGCCGTATCGCGCCCTACCGTCAGCCATGATGCCTGAATGTTTTTTATATTGTTCAATACAATACGGCTAATGGCTATTGTACGGACGTATTCCATTGGCGTAACCGGTTTCAACGAATAATTTTTCGCTAATTTCGTACCTTTCAACTGCACCGGCCAACAAATAAAGTTCAAAAAACCGGTAGCGTTTTTCGGTTTTTCGCTTTGCAGTTTTCTAATTTTTAGTAAATGTTGTATGCGTTCCCGCAAGGTTTCAATAAGCCCGAACAACATGGTTGCCGAAGTAACAAGGCGTAAACGGTGCGCTTCGCGCATTACCTCAATCCATGACTGGGCATCGGGTTTGGCAGGGGAAACCTGTTGACGCACGCGGTCTATTAAAATCTCTGCTCCTGCACCCGGCAGGCTATCCAATCCGGCGGCAATTAAACGTTTCAACGTTTCGCGGTAGGTCATTTTCTCCAGTCGCGCAATGTGCGCCACTTCCGGCGGGCCTAAGGCATGTAATTTTAATGTGGGATAGCGTTTTTTCAGTTCCCGGAATAGTGATTCGTAGAAATCCAACTTGTACGAAGGATGCAAACCGCCTTGCAATAATAATTGATTGCCGCCTATGGCAAAAAGCTCTTCAATTTTTTTGCAATATTCTTCTATAGTAGGAGTATTATGCTTGTCGGTTTCATGCAGCTTGCAATGGAAATTGCAAAACAAACAACCTGACTGGCAAACATTCGTATAATTTACATTCCGGTCGATTTGCCATCCAACCGTTCTACCCGGTACATGTTCTTGACGGATAATATTAGCCACCGCCATCAATTTATCGGTGGGCGCATGTTCGTAAATATACACCGCTTCATCTTCGGTCAGTGGGTATAGTTGCCGGGCTTTACAGAATATAGTATTTGTGTCCATACGAAAAACAAAAACCGTAAAACAAAAATCGTAGTTTTACGGTTTATTAGCGCCTTGTCGTCCGTTATCGGCTTATAATCCGAATTTCCGTACGACGGTTCATCCGGCGGCCTTCCGCCGTTACATTAGTAGCTATCGGTTTTTTCAAACCATAGCCGATATAGCTCAAACGTTCGGGGTCAATACCGGCTTTCACCAGGTAATCAACTACTGATTTAGCGCGTAAGTTCGACAACCGCATATTGGCTTCCTCAGAGCCGCGATTATCGGTATGCCCCGAAATCTCAATTTTCACCGTAGGCTGGCTTTCCAGCATTTTATACAATTGCTCCAATTCATATTTAGATGACGGGGTTGGCTGTGCAGAACCGAAATCGAAGAAAATATTGCGTAATGTTATCGTAGCATTGACATCCAAAGGTACTAATTCGACAAACCGGCTGTGTTCTTTCTTCGAGCCATATGGAATATCTATGTTTTCCGATTGGAACATGTATCCTGTAGCTGTAATGGTCATTCCATAATTAGCGCCTTCGGGAACAGTAGCCGTGAAGCGTCCCGTTTCCCTGTTGGATTCAAATTCCGCTACTACTTTTCCTTTACTGTTGTCTATGATGCTGATTTTTGCCTGCACAGGTTGTTGCGAAGCTTTATCAACCACCATGCCGGAAATAGTAACCACTGTGCTGGAACGTATTTGTACGATAGGTTCGATAATATATTCCAGAAAACGCGGCGAGTGGTAAGCCAGCATATTATCTTCGTATGTGCTTATAATATTCCGTTCGGCTTTCATCACATTCACCCGATAAATGTCCTGTCCGCCAAAGCCGCCTTCACGCGATGAAGAAAGGTAAAATACCTGATTGCCGGGGAGCGGATAGAAAAATGTTTCATCGCCTATCGAGTTAATCGGATAACCAACGTTCACGGCCTCGCTCCAAGTATTGGTAGTCGTATTATAGTCGCTCTTGAAAATATCCAAACCGCCAATGGAATTATGTCCTTCGGATGTAAAATAAATTGTGTAACCGTCAGTTGAAACGAAGGAGATATGCTCGTTATAGCGTGTATTGACGCCAGCGCCAAGATTTAAAATTGTTTTTTCCCACTTGCCTTTTTCATTCCGGCGAGCCATGTAAATATCAAATCCGCCATAGCCGCCCGGCCGGTTGCTGGAAAAGAACAACACCGCGCCGTTAGGCGACAAATAAGCCGAATTTTCATTGTATTTTGATTTCACCGGCCGCTTCAAGGCTTTCGGTTTGGTCCACTTGCCGTCTTCCTGATATGTTTCAAATAAATCGGTTTTATTCTTTTTGGAACTTGAAAACAGCATATAATTCCGGTCGTCCGACAAGTACAGCAAAGTCGTTAATGGTACGGTTTTCGGAATGGTTATGTACGTTGTGTCATAGCTTTGCCCATTCTTCGACAACAGCGTAATGCGGTTGCTATTATTTTCCGTCCTGTTAAAATAAATTTGGTCTTCGCCGGCGCTGACTATCGGATGATATTCTGATGCCGCAGAGTTGATAGCTTTCCCGTAATTATCTACAAACACACGCACAGGCGCATTGATTAACGCCGGTGCATTCTGGCATTCGGTAATAAGCCGGTCAACGAAACTTCCATATTCATTAAATTGCTCTATCGTGAGTTTGGTTTTATATTTTTGATAATAGCTAACCGCTTCGGTAAACATACTCTGATATTGGTAGGCTATCCCCATAAACAAATAAGCGTTGGCATTAGTACGTTCATCCAAACTCAAAGCCTTTTCAAGGTACGGAATGGCTTTATTTTTTTCTACGTAAATATAACATTCCCCTATCCGGTAATTCAATGACGCATTATTGGAATTGATGGCCTGTGCCGTTAAATAACTTGATAATGCTTGATTGTAGAAGGATGACACATCCGTTATGCACGATGCGGCCAATGACGGGCAAATATTTTTGGCTTGCGTATAATAACCGTCTCCTTCATGCAAAGCCCGCAAAGCCTGCTCTAACGCGGCTTCCCTGCCAATAAAATTATCCGTAGTGAAATGGATGTTTTGCGCTGATAATTGAGTAAAGAAACTCAGTGCAAAAATAATGATGATATATTTCGATGTCTTCATATTTTTTTGTTCCAACTTAAATTAACGACATTCTTGTAAATAAATGGTAGCTTCTTTTACGCCTAATTCCTGCGCTTTCCGCCAATCGGCGCAAGCATCTTTTTCTAAGCGCAGCATTTCTTTCGCTACCCCGCGATTGAAATAAGCATATCCATAGTTTTTATTCAGTTCGATAGCTAAGGTATAATCGCTGATAGCGGCTTTATAATCTTTCAATTTATAGTGCGCATTCCCGCGATTGTTAGCGGCATAAACATAATCGGCTTTTATCCGCAACGCTTCGGAAAAGTCGCTGATAGCGCTTTCATAGTTGCCCAAGTCAATATTTGCCAGACCGCGATTATTCAAGGCGCTGTAGTTATCGGGATTCATTTTTATCGCTGCGGTATAGTCGTCTATAGCTTCCTTATAAAGCCCCTGGCTGCGTTTCAAATTCCCGCGATTATTAAAGGCGAAGTCGATAGATGTTTCATCCAGCGCTATCGCTTTGGTATAATCAATCAAAGCCAAATCTTCTTTTCCTATTCTACGGTAGGCGGTAGCCCGGTCGTTGAATGCAAAAATATAATCGGGTTTATGTTCGATGGCCTTATCATAATCGGCTATGGCTTCGTTTAAGTTGCCGCGCTCAAACGAAATACCGCCGCGGTAATAATAGGCATTGGCAAAAGTAGGGTCGGCTTTAATAGCGGACGAATAATCTTCATAAGCGCCGTTCACATCGTTCAACGCATATTTCGCTTTGGCGCGACCAAAAAATGCACCGGCGCTTGCGCTGATTTTTATTGCTTCATTATAATCGGCAATAGCGCCCGTGTAATCTTTTTTCTCACTTTTAATGACAGCCCTATTCACATACGCCTGGTCAAACCGGGGGCGTAAACGGATAGCTTTGGTAAATTTCTCCAATGCTTCATCAAATTCTCCTTCTTCCAATAGAATGACGCCTTCGTTATAAACCGTTTCAGCCGTAACCATCCGTGAAGTGGTTATTTCCGTTTTCGTTACTACGACAGGCTTCTGTGCATACAGCCCCGCCACAAGGAAGAGCAAAAGCAATAGACTAAATAATTGTTTCATAACTATTTTTGATATACTTTTTAAACTGTGCAAACTTACGCATTTTTTTTGATATAAAAAAATTTCACGAAAAGTTTTTGTAAAATGAAGTACAAAGGTATTATTTTTTTTTGAACTTAGCACATAATTAACCTTTTTTAACAAAATAAATACCGCTCGTCCCTCGCGCGCTCCGGTCGAAAGGACGGCGTTTTTTAGTCGTAAGTTATAAGTCATAAGTCGTAAGTCGCGGCAAGCGCACTAATTCTTAATTTCTAATTTTCTCCGGCGTCAGCCCAATTAGTCACATTAAACAATTAATCACATTAGCACATTAATTTAGCCCCGAAGGGGCGAAACATGAATAACCCCGTGCGCAAGCGCGGGGGTTCAAGGCATCTTCCTGCTTTTCGCGCGGCATACTGCCGGTGCATCGTGGAAAACCCGTGCGCCGCGCGAGTGCAGGGCGGGGTATGTGGTACTAAGGTTGTTTTGTTATAAAAATAAGGTAGGAAAAATTTACGGATTTACAGATTTGGCTTGCGCCACCGGGAAGGTTGCCGCACATGCGGCAAGTCGTCTGCAAGGCTACGGGAAGGTTGCCACACGTGTTGCAACCGTCCCGAAGGGCTTAGTAGAGGAAAAACACCTTGTAGGATATGACGCAGCATAGTATGGCGTCATATCCTACAAGGGGAGATTTCGTCCCGCAGGGGTCGGCGGGGAAATTACACAATGTTGCAAGTATGTCGAAGCCCTTCGGACGACTTGCTACATGTGTAGCAACCTTCCCGTAGCCCTTCGGACGACTTACTACATGTGTAGCAATCTTACCGTATGACATTTTGACACTTGCTCGGACACGAGCAGCCGTCCCGAAGGGCTTTGGCGGCATTATTTAGTGGAGAATGGAGAATAAGCCGCACCAGTCAGCTTGCCATTCTCCATTCACAAAGAGTTGCGCGGGGAAAGCCTAAGGGAAACAGGACGCAACGATTTTAGGAAGCAATATTTTTTGCTTCTATATTATTAAAGTATATGGCTAAAATTACAGTTGGCGGTAACAACGGACTACAGCCGCTTGGTTATCGCCAGTATTTGTTAATCCAATGTAACCGCAATTCCTATACACACTGGCAGAGCTAGTAGTAATGTCAATACCAAAGCCATCTTCTCGACTACTATCGTTCGTATACCAGTGACCATAATCATTTTTTACGCCGTTTACTATTCCATATATTGAAGCAAATCCATAAGGATCGGTGATCGGTGTACACCTCGCGTTATATGCACGCAGCGCAGCGCCTGGACTCGACCCAATAGCTGTAGCAAGCGTGGAACAGGTAGCACGTACAGGCAAGAGCCAACTGGACGGGCAAATACCCTGTACATTGCCGGATGAACCACTCGTACCGTCCGCATAAGAATTATACACTTGCGCCCATGTATAATACCTTCCACATTCTTCTTTTGTGCAGCCACTAATAGCATAACCTACTGTAGATCCATTATAGCTTGCTAATTTTACATTTTGCGCCAGCCACCAGTTATTATCGGGCATGTGAACAATCCGGTATAATTCGGCATCGCGCGTATCTTTTATCCATGCTTCCCAATTGTATGCACCGCTTTGGCGCTCCCGGCAGCGATGTGTGTCATCCATATATAAATCGCTTCCTGTATAGGGACACCAAAGCCCGGGATAGCCTGTGGCGTCTGTTATTGTTGTCGGCGTCATGGTTACGGCAGCAGTAGCAATGGTTGTCCCATTTACCGTTTGCACAGTTGTTCCATTTGATGCAATCAATGTAAATGGGGGCGTTCCTGCCAATGTGTAAGAGCCATTAGTATTCGCAAGGACATTCGGCGGGTAATCGCTGCCATAGGCGCACCAGTTGAATTGGCCGGTGGCGTTGCTCAACGTGGCGGTAACGGTCGAAGGGTTGGTCGTTACATAAAAGCCGCGCGTGTTACCGGCAACCGTAGTAATGCTACCGGCAGTAGCCGCAGCCCCGCTGATGACGGCTTTGGCAAACGTGCCGGGCGATGTGCCGGAAACCGGGCACAAGTCTATCCATACCCACACGCGGTTG